>JAQUOK010000430.1 GCA_028717165.1 Victivallaceae bacterium
GCCAATAATTTTCCTGTTTCCGGTATTATCCTTAATAAGATAATAATGATCTTTTTCGTCCGTATCGAAATTTGCCCATGCCACCAGCTCAGAAGGATCCTTCCAGTTGAAATGAGACGTCATATTATCGTTTAAAAGGAAAATCCTGTTTCCGGCAATATCCGAAGAATAGAACTGATGCATCCTGCCGCCGGGGACACTCCACCTGTGAAGAAAAACAAATCTTTTTCTATTCGGGGATACCAGCAAATGATTAAACCAGTGCCGCTGATTCGGATAGTTCATGCTTTTCCCCTTCCCGGCTAACTCCGCAAGCGAAATTATAAGAGAACTTTGATCCGTTTCAAGGTCAAGATGATAAATCCCGTCATCTTCGGGAGAAGGAATATTCCGCCACGGGTCGGGGATACCTTCATAGCCATATCCGGGACGGCATTCCGCCAGACGTGAAAAATTTAAACTCAGTGCAAAGCTGCCGTCATTGGAAACTGTATAGATCGGACGGCTGAAAAACTTTTTCCTGCCGCTATTTATGTTCATAATGCAGGACACGAATTGATCTTCCAGGCGGGTATTGAAAATTATAGTATCTTCGGCCGCAGAGGGGAGCCATTGGAGCATGCAGCCCTGCTGCCAACACCATGAAGAAGTTTCCGCAATCCGCTCAGTCTTTCCAGTTGCCGCATCAATAAGACAAATTCCCGCTGTATCCTTGCTCGTGGGCATTCTGTCCATAAAATCCGTTTCCAGCGCCAAAAGAAGTCTGCCGGAAGCATTATCCTGAAATTTGTCATAATATCCGAAAAAATGGAATCTGCTGTGATCTGAAATAACAAACGCTTGTTTCATACCTAACCCTTTTGTTTTGGGAAACGAGTTTAAGTAAAACTTTTCCGCCGGTAGCCTGTGGTCCATTTACTTTTCTCCCGCTTCTTCCGTATCTTTAAAATTCAACTCAAAAATCATTTCTTCATTTATTCCGGCACATTTGATAAGCTCTTCCGGAATATTCGTTTCTATATCACTGTATAAAACCCCTGAAGTTGGATGGCAAAGTCCAAAGTTCATATAAATATTTTGCCATTTACCGGCAAACAATACATACGGATAAACAGGCGTCAATATTTTCTCTTTATTTTCCAGTACCGCTTCAAGGTAACAATCCCTTACCGCGAAATGCTCGTTATTTGGATTGCTTATCGCAATCCGGTTCTTTATTTTTACAAGCTCCGGCGGAATGGCAATAAAATTCTTATTATTGCTCAGGTGCCACGTGGCATATTTTCGCGGCAGCTCCCCAACTTTTTTGCCGTTAACCGTTATCCGGATGGAGTAACAATCCGGGAAAATTTTTTCCGGGACATATGGGAAAATATGTAAACGAGCTGATTTTATATTTTTTAACTGCTCTTTTTTTAAAACTTTCCTTACTTTCTCGCCCGTAAACAGTTTTTCTTTTATTTCTCCCGGGCTTGTCCAACTGAACTCCCATATTCTTTTACCGCCTATTGATTCGAGGGAAACATTCACCTGTTCGCCATCAACACTTACAATAAAATAGGCATTAAGTGTGCCGAACCCTTTAACGTATCCCCGTTTCGAAGGCGGCGGATTCAATATTAATTCATGTTCTCCAATAGAGTAATTTGAACTTTCGCTGCCGCCTTTCGGGCTGCCGTTGATCTGTAAAAGTTTCCGGCCTGATCCTAAATCCCATACCGAAGCGTTATTATGATGAGTGTGACCGCAAAAATACGCGTCTATTCCGGTGTATTTGTTCATTATATCAACAAGACTGCCGTTTTCATTAAAACGCATATAACTGAAATTCCATATACCAGGATGACCAAAAATGAAAATATGCTTTATGGCGGGATTGTTATGGGCATAGTCAAGGTTCTTTTTCAGCCATACTCGCTGTTCTTTATCCAGTCCGATGTCGTATCCTGCATGGTTCGTGAACAGAAAAAACGAATTTTTCCAGCGGAAAGAAAAGAAAGGTTTGCCGTTCAGGGACCGGCCAAGCTCTTTCGCCATAAACGGGTAATAGTATTTTTGAATATTTTCCAGGCCGCCGAACCATGAATTATCCCCGTACCATTCGTGATTCCCGAGACACATAAAGAACGGAACTTCGAAATTCTTCTTAATATCCTTTATTGCATATTCCCACTCTTTTGCTCCCGTTTCAAGCGAGACAGGATGTCCTTTGCGCTGGTTTTCTATTAAATCTCCTATATGGCAGACAAGATCAATTTTCAACCCTTTTGCTTTGATATCTGCGGCGATAGCATTAACTATTTTAGAAGTTCTAAACTGGGGATAATGATAATGCAGGTCGCCTAAAAAAAGGAATGAAAATTTTTCATTCGCAGCTGCCATGAGGCTGTCGGCAAATATCACAAATATAATTATGGTTTTTAACATTTTCATTATATTACCCGGCTTCAGCTAGTTTAATTCGACTATGCGAATATCCGATTCAATCCGGTCAACAACACCATTGCCGTCATCACATAATTGAACAAGGACAGTATGTTTCCCTTGGATATTACGCGGAATTGCAATAGTTAAATTCTTATTGTTTTCAAACTTCACATCTTTGTTCAGGATTATTTTATTTTTACCACCTGTCAAGTATACTTTGTAACGATATTTTTCCGGATACGGCGCTTTGCATTTTATGGTAACGGGAACAAGCTCTCCTGAATAAAATAAATTCCCGGCAATTATAATATTCAGGATATGCGGAAGACGATTGGCTTTGAAAAAAAGAAGATCATCATTTATATGCAGCAGTAATTTATATCTTTTATATTTTGCTCTTGACTTAATTTTATATTTGAAGTCTATAAATTCTTCGGCCTTCCCCTTCAGGCAATAGTTTCGCTTTATAATATCCGCATCTCCGGAGCCGGCTGAATACAACTGCAATTCTACTTTCAGATTTTTTTGGTTTTTATCTTTATTCCTGATTCCAATATGAACATTATTTTCTTTATTATCATAAAATGTTATTTCTGAAACTTCTTTTAAAATTACTGCGTCAGTAAAATGATTGAATTTTATTTCGATGAAATCTTCCGGGCAATGAAAACTGCCTTTGCTTAATTCCGCCAAAGAGCTTAATTCCAATTTGCCCGCCATTCGCTCACGACATAAGTTCATTGCCGCTTTCCTGCCCCAGATAAACTGTGCCGCCGGAATTCGCAGCTCAACGCTCCAATAGTCTTTTGTAATGGACACGTTTGAAGCCCATACCCCATTCCAGTCCGCAGGATTCACAGAATATACTTTTACTTTCGTATTGTTCCTGACGGAATCACATGTCGTGTTCAGCGCATTTACGACAAAATGATAATAACAGGATTTATCGGCATCCGGCCTTAAAAAAAACTCAACACAATCGTCCTCATGGACAGGGCCGTCTTTTCGAGTTACTGTTTTTCGTAATTCAGCAATATTTTTTTCAAAACACCTGAAAGCAATAAGCAGGTTATTATTATTAAGACATATCCACACTTCCGTTTTTTGCCCGGCTGGATTTTTTCCTGTAATGCTTCTGAGCAGATATGGAGGATTCTCCCGGTAAAACTTTTCCTCCAGTTTGCCGTCAAGGTTAAAGTTTTCACTGACAGCGGGAACAAGGATTGGTTTTTCCGATCCGGAAATAATATTTATAAATGTTATAAAAAATAAAAACGATGCAAGGTAGTATTTCATGATAAAATTTTCCAATTTATTTCATCGGCGGTTATTAATCTGCTCGACAATGACTTTTAGTTTACTGGGGTATGCACTTGACACAACCACATACAATATGTAGATTATATAGCAATGGAAGACTATCCAATGACATTAGCTGAACTGGAATCACGATTTACTACCGATACTGCTTGCCGGGAATATC
>JAQUOK010000431.1 GCA_028717165.1 Victivallaceae bacterium
TCCAGAAGAATCAATTCAATATTCTGCTCCCTGACGATTTTTTCGGCTTGAATGCCGCTGCCGCAGGGTATGACATTATTCATGCCCGCGCCCAGCAAAGCCAGCTCGTAACTGCGTAAAACGTTCACCTCGTCATCAATTAAGAGTATCGGGTTCCTTGGATATAACTGCTCTTTTTTCGTGGTCATTATCTACATATTCCTGATTTAATACTGCTGATTCAATGAAACATTTTTCCCGGCGAACCAAGTCAAAATATTTCAGCTTATTTCTTCTCGGAGATGTTACAGTCTTCAAGGAGAACAAGTGTTCTTTTATTGGAATTTTTCAACGTTCGCAGTTGCGCCTCTATCTCTAATATAACGTTTTTTTTGAAATTGAAAACCTTCAAAGCTCACTTATTTGAATTTTTATTAGTTGCAATCCGTCCGGAAAGGCCCCTCCTGAACACAATACAAGCGGGGACGCGAGCGGAAGCGGAATAAAAAACAGTTTGGGACAATTATTATTCCCTCTCTTACCCGGATAAAATTTTTTTGACTTCCCAAAAATATTTTGTTTTGCAACTGGTTGATTATCAACATACTTAATTTTTGACTGTAAATATATTTACAATTTTTATGTTTTCTCGCCCGGCGCCTGATGCTTTCGCAACAATCTGCAAGTCAAAAATTTAGCTTTGTTTTCTGTAAATTGGCATAAAATTTTCTATATAAACAGGTAAAGGTAAAGGTTTTTTAGTGTAATAAGAGGGGTTATGTTGTTGAGGGGAATGTGAAGGGAGCGAGGAGTGCCTGGACCGACTCCCCGGCTTACAATTCTGTAGCCGGGGACGGTCTTTTTTTGTGTAAATTTTAAATTATCATTTAGTCATTGTCACCATAAAATCATTTTAAGGAGCATTAGTGATGTATCATTTTGAGCACGTTGTAAGCCCGGCTGGCAGGAAAACCGCATTCAGGCTGCGCTATGAGGTTTATTGCAAAGAAAAGAGGTGGCTTGATCCCGAAGAGTATTCGGATATGCAGGAAAAAGATGAACACGACCGGAAATCGGAAACTTTCCTGGCATACGATTCCGATAGCGGTCAGCCCATAGGGACCGCTCGGCTGATAATTGACGACGGAGCAGCTCCTTTACATATAGTAAAGCATCCGGCATTAGACAACAGTTTCAACACGGTCAATTCGGTGGAGATTTCGCGCATGGCGATTCTGGCAAGCGCCCGGCAGGGCAATGTATTCATCGGGCTTATCCGAATGCTGTTCAGGCATATACTGGAGCATTGCGGGGATTTTGACTATATATATTTTTCGGTCGAAGAAAGGTTCCTCAAAAAGGTCAACCAGTTGGGCTTTGAATTTATTCCTTTCGCGTCGACGGCTTTATGGTACTGCGATCAGTTGGTTCCGGCGCGGCAGGTAATTTCCGAGATGGACAACTGTGTCAAGCGGAACAATCCGGAATTCAACCGCTGGTTGTGGCAGAATACAAGCGCCATGGCAGACGATGAAACATTTATCTACTTTTTAGGCAAGGGCCGGAAGGCGGACAAAAGGGTTTTCAAAGAAAAAAGTTCCCGCGCCGCTTTATGTATCAATTAACTTTTTAAGAAAACACTAAGGAGCTGTAAAGAAATTAACTTGACAATTTGGTCGGAAAGATCGTGATTTGATTTTCGGGTTGACGGTGAGGAGCATACCCTCAGGTATGTAACGAACCGGCGGCACGAAAAGCATTCACGAGAACCGGACAAATGTAAAGGTTATTTCTGAACGGCTCCTAAACAATAAAACGAATAAAAATCGCGGGAGAAAATGAATGCGGAAAGCACATAAGGGATCATATTATTTCCCTGAACTTAGCAATCATGAAGAGGAAATAGAGCTTCTCCGTCAGGTGTCTTTAACGGCTTCAGAGCTTGAAAAGTCTATTTTCAAAGAGTTGAATATCAGTAAAAAAGCTAAAATTCTGGACTTGGGCTGCGGCCCGGGTTTTATCAGCGCTCAGTTGGCAAAGTTCTTTCCTTCGGGAACTGTTACCGGGGTTGATTCCAGTAAAGAACTGCTCAGACAGGCAAAAATAATGCAGCAGGTAGAAATGCTTTCCAACTTGAACTTTAAGCATGGCGATATTTATAATCTGGATGCGGATGTTAGCGATTTTGAATTAACCTATCTGCGTTTTGTCTTGCAGCACCTGAAAAATCCGGTAGGAGCTCTGGTAAGCGCGGCAAAAACCCTGCGTTCCGGAGGCATTCTCTGCGCGGTTGACATAGACGACGAGCAATCGCAGTTGCATCCGGCCCCGGCCGCCTTGAAGTCATTCAACCAAAGAGCGGTCAAGTGGCAGGCCGCGAGCGGGGGAGACCGGAATATCGGCAGCAAACTGAAAAAATACTTTTTGGCGGCGGACTTGCTTAACCCGCAGGTGATGGTGAAAACCCTGTCATCCCGCGATATCGGAATTGATAATTTTATCGATCTGCTGATAAAGACCAGGTATCCCGTCATCCCGGATGCGGAACAGGAAGCCGCACAAAAGGAAGTTGAAGAGATTTATGCCGTAGCCAATGATCCCGTAGCCTGGGGAACTATGGATATCTTCGTCGCAACCGGTATTAAAAGGTAAAAGGGGAGATATCATGTTATCCGGCAGTGATTATTACAGGAAGATGGTTGACCGCAATGCGGGCATCATTACAGATGAACAGCAGGAGCAATTAAAAGAATGTGAAATTCCGGTTTTCGGAGTGGGTGGACTCGGCGGCATTGTCGCCGAACTTCTGGTTCGCTGCGGAGTCGGCAAGCTGAAAATAGTTGATATTGACCGCTTTGAAGCTTCCAATCTTAACCGTCAGGTTTATGCTTACACATCAACCTTGGGAATGCACAAAGTCGACGTTACGGAACGTTTTCTGAAGGACATTAATCCTGAACTGCAACTTGAAAAATATTATAAAACTGATGAAGAAACTATTGCATGCATGTTGAAAAATTCCAAAATCGCGGTAATGTGCATAGATAAGTTAATACCTTCTATTCATGTCGCCAGGCGTTGTTTCGAGCACAACATTGCGATGCTTGAAACAGTTGCTATCCCATACATGAATGTGCGGGTTTATAATCGAAACACTATCAGCTTTGAAGCTTTCCACAAGTTCCGGACGGAAGAGAAGAGTATAAACGAGCTTTATAATCTTACCGAGCAGGAAAACCGGGAAATCGGAGAGTGTTTCGTCAAGGCTTTTGCGGGCCTGGAGGGCATCTGCTCCTATTATAGTGACGATGCGCTGAACAATATGAATAAGGGGAAGTTTCCATGCTTTGCGCCGTTTGTCTGGCTCCAGGCGTCGCTGCTTGCCCTTGAAGCGATAAAAGTATTGCTCGATTGGGGAGAAATATCATACGCTCCGGAATATGCGGTCTATGACCCGGTAAGGTTCAGGTCTTTGCCTCCTGTAAATTTACATTTTTAATAAGACGTTGACAACATATTTTAATCAGGAAAGGATAAATATGGAATTAGAAAAAGCAGATTTGCTCAAAACCACCTTTGATATTATTACGGCAGGCAAAATAATATTATGTCCGAGCTGGGGTGAATATCCGGTCTATGATGAGCTGGCTTATGATGTGATGTGCTGTGATTCCGACAGAATGAATGCTTACAGACAGGCCGTTTTTAAAACCGCAAAAGATAAAACCGTAGTCGAAATAGGCACAGGAAGCCGGGCTCCCCTGGCTTTGATGTGTGTTGAAGCCGGGGCAAAAATGGTTTATGCCATTGAAGCTAACCAAGACGCTGCCGAACAGGCAAGCCGGCTGGTCCGCTCAAAAGGATTGGAAAATAAAATTAAAATTATACATGGCTATTCCACCACCGTAAAACTTCCCGAACAGGTGG
>JAQUOK010000432.1 GCA_028717165.1 Victivallaceae bacterium
GGTTGCTGACGCAGCCGCCGGAAATCATCGCAGCCGCCATGGAAGCGCGCCAGTCTTCTTCAGATTTCGGATTCTCCCAGCAACGGAGCAAAGCGCTATACCCGCTGACAAGTTTATCGACAGGATTGTCCAAAAGCCAGGGTTTGGAAGCATGTCCGCCCCTGCCGCGGGCCGTCAGCTTCAAGACCAGAATCCCTTTCTGGGCATAACTGATCCTCGCCCAGTCTTCCCCGTCGATCACAATGACGACTTTTTTTGCTCCATAACCGAGCCTGATCATTTCTTTGCTCGTCAGTCCGCCGCATTCCTCATCACTGGAGAATATCGCCCCGATCTCCGCCCGGCCTTTGAAACGGCACAGCAATGCGGCAAGACAAACCGAATTGCCAATGCAATCGCCGGTACCCCGGCCATAAAGTCTGTCGTCTTTCAAAACCGGTTCGCACTGGGATTTATCCGAAACCGGCACTACATCAAGGTGCGAATTGAACAGTATCTTCTGGGTTTTTCCCGGTAATGCGGAAGCATATAATATCTTGCGTTCCCCAAGACGTTCCAGCACACAGTAAACGCCGCGTTCTTCCAGAAAATCCCGCATGATTTCCTCCGACCGGTTGACAGCCTTTATATCGCCGGTTTCCGCACAGTTCCGGATCAGCGCATAAAAAAGCTCCGTAAATTCGTTTTGCATTCGTACTCCTTTTCAATTCGAAATTTAGAATCCTGACTTTACCTAGTGTTAAGTCAAACGTCTAATGTCGCTTACGCCCCTGGGGACAGGGGCGGCTACATCATTTATCTTTTACCTGCGTCTCCCCACGGCTGTCCCCAGCCGTGACATGGGTCAACCAACGATTGACTTACTGAAAACCCTTTTAAATAATTAGAGCTCAGTTGCTTATTTTATCAAACGCCGGTTTTTTATTGCAAGCTTTTACGCGTAATAGACTTTTTCAGTAACGACTGTTTTAGGAACAGCGAATCATGAGATTGCACATTGATTCCGCTTGACCGGGACTTATTTTATGGTCATCCCTTACGCCGACAGCCCATTTTCGGGAAAACTCAACGGACGACGGAAAAATCCTGTTTTTTTATTTATCCGGCAATAAATCTGCCGTCATAACGCCGAAAATCATCCAGTACCCGAACATGGATTTCGACCAGGTTATCAGGCAGATCATCCAGCGGCCGGAAACACAGCTCCGAACCTTCGTCCCCGTCGGCGCGGGGAACGCCGCTCCACTTCCGAACTATGAAAGATACGGCAAAACATTGTACTTCATCACCATTCGGGTATTTAAAGCGCTGTTCCGGGCCGGAATAAAGCGCCAGCGGCTCCGCGTCCAGTATTTGCAGTCCGGTTTCCTCAAAGACTTCGCGTTTCAAAGCGTCAAGCGCGGTTTCTCCAAGCTCCACGCCGCCGGCGGGAAGCCCCCAGCGGCCGGTATCCGTCCGGCACTGTAATAATACTTCCCCTTTTTCATTCAGGATTACCGCCCGGACTCCCGGATTGAACACGCATTCATGCCCCATTCGGGAACGGATTTTACTTATATAAGACATATCAGCAGATCCGTCTGGCCCCGGAGTATACTTCTTTCGGCAATGAGTCCATTATTTGGTCCTTTTCAGGTTTTTATGTTAAAAAGCGGCGTCTTCGGCCTTGAAAGCTTTGGCCTGTTCATTGAAGGGATTCTTGTTGAACGCCTTATCATCCGCTTTAAAGGATTCAGCCTGTTTCTTAAACAGATTCTCTCGGAAAGTCTTGTCAATATCCTGGAACTTCTCGTTCCGCTTTTCAAAAACGGTTTGGTGGTGATGGTGATGGGATTTTCCAGCGTTTGCCTTGCTTGCTTTCTGCGCGCTCTGATAATCGTTTTCGGCTTTCTGGTTCATTCCAAGCGACTTATACGCATTGCCGCGATTATAGTAGGCGCCGGCATGCTGCGGATCGAGATCCAGGGCCTTGGTAAAATCCTCTATGGCTTCCAGAAGATTTCCTTTCTGCGCCTTGGCGCTGCCGCGATTATTGTAAATATTCGCGTTACCGGGCTTGATTCCCAGCGCCGAGTTAAAATCCTTAATCGCCTGGTCATAATTACCGGCATCCTTATGGGCTACTCCCCGGTTATTATAAACTTTATCATCAAACGGATCCATTGAAATAGCCTTCGAGTAATCCTGAATGGCCTCAAATAGTTTTCCGATACCATGTTGGGTGTTGCCCCGGTTGTAATAGGAGCTCTTGTGATTAGGATCGATATTAATGGCCGAGGTGAAATCTTTGATGGCGGCATCTGTATTCCCCATGGATTTGTGGGCTATGCCGCGGTTATTGTAGGCAGCCACACTTTTCGGATTAAGCTCGATTGCCTTGGTATAACTTGCTACCGCTGCGGCTAAATCGCCTTTATGATACGCGGCTTTTCCCTGCGAAAAGAGATCGTCGAAACTTTGCGCGTCAGCCTGAGTCAAGCCCAAAGCCAGAATAAAAATTCCCGTAAAAATCTTTTTGAACATAAACCGTCTCCCTTTTTTAATGCAGTTCTGAATCTTACCATATCCTTTACCGCCGGTAAATTCAATAGCCGGTATGAACTTTTCATTCACCGCCTCCCGATAACCAATGTATACAGAGCCTTTATCCCGGCGTTTTCGAAAGTTCCGGCGGCGGCGGTCAACGTTGCTCCGGTAGTCATCACGTCATCAACCAGCAATATGGTTTTACCGCATAGGTCAATGCCGTTTTTCAGGGCAAAAGCCCCCGCCGGATTTTTCCGGCGCTGTTCCCGGTCAAGCAGCGCCTGCCGGCGTGTGCGTTTTACCCGGCGCAGAGCGGAAACGCATTTTACTTCCATTAACCGTGAGAGTTCAGCGCAGAACAGCGACGCCTGGTTATAGCCGCGCGTAAAACAGCGGCTCCAATGCAGGGGGACGGGAATAATCACGTCAAAATGCAGATCCTCATTCTTAAGGAGTTCATGCGCCAGGGAAGCGAACGGGCGCGCCATTTCCGGACGCCCGTAGAACTTGAAAGCGTAAACCAGATCCTGGCCGGCTCCGCGGAGATTAAATAAAGCGAAGGCTCCGTTCCACGGGCGTTTTTCAAACTCCAGGCATTTCGTGCAGTATTCGAGCACCCCGTCCAGGGTCCCGCCGCAGCCCGGGCAGCGCGGCGGACTTATGACGCTCAATTTGGACAGGCATTTGCCGCAGAATAAATTCTTGCCGTCTCCCGGTTCGACTCCGCAGGCCAGACAGGGAAAAGGACAGACAAGCTCGATACCGGAGCTTAAAGATTTCAAAATTCTGTTTTTCACGGATTCGGACAACTGCTTTTTTGAACTTTCCTGTTTTTATGAGTATATTACCGGAACAGATAAAATCAATTATTCAATAATATTTTTTTGAGGTAATAATGCTTTCAGACAGAGATTACATGAACCGCGGCGGCTGGCGTTCGCCCCGGCCAAGGGAAGAAAACCCCAATATATGCGTGTATATTCTGATCGCCGTCAACGCGATAATATATTTATCCGTATCCAGCGAGCTTGACTTATTCGACAAGCTGGCTTTAAGTTCCATCGGCTTGAAACTTCACATGTACTGGCAGATAGTCACTTCCATGTTCATGCACGGAAGTATCACCCATATACTGGTGAACATGTGGGGCCTGTATCTGTTCGGGACGCTGGTGGCTCCGCATCTGAAAACGGTCAGGTTCCTGATATTATATTTTATCGCCGGCCTTTGCGGCAATTTCCTGTGGCTGGCCTTCAACTGGAAATCCGTCGCCTATATGGAGCAGACTTTCGGCGGCCAGACCATTTATACGATGCTCAATATCGTCGGCGTTGACGTCGCCGCAACCAGCGTCAAGGCTGCCGGCGCCGCCGGCGCCG
>JAQUOK010000433.1 GCA_028717165.1 Victivallaceae bacterium
CTCATTATACCGCTCCCTGGCTGGCGGAAGCCCCGGCGATAGCGGTTGTCATCGGTAATAACGAAGAGTGCTGGAAACGCCTTGAAGGCAATCCGATTATTGATATCGATGTCGGGATCGTCATGGAACACCTTGTTTTGGCGGCGACCGCCGAAGGGTTGAGCACCTGCTGGATCTGCGCTTATAATGTTCCGAAAATGAATGCGGCTCTCAATATCATAGCTCCCTGGAGCGTGCTCGCCATCAGTCCGCTGGGTTACGGTAATGCGGAGGTCCGTGAGCTTAAACGGAAACCGCTCAACGACATATTTGAAGTAATATAGAGAACTATTTTAATGAAAGTAGACGATCACGCGGCAATCGGTACCGGCGCCTGGCGTGCGGAATTTGCGCTGGCTGATGATATCCTGATGAATCTTTATCTTGGCGAACGTCTTATGCTTAAGCTTAAACCCGCAGTGGTGAACAAGCACTCGGAAACGCAGTGTCTTCCTCAAAAAGCCCGTATTCATCACCGGGGAGCCGGGATTTCCATCAACTATGAAGTGTCAGACCTGATCCCGTTCGGCCCTGAACCGGGAATAAGCCGGGATTTCGATTTTACCGACGGTTTCGCGCGGGTGGTCCAGGATATAGACGCCGGGAAAAATGCCGTGCTGAGGGAGTTGGCTCTTGACGCCATGTCGCTGCCCGGTCCCTGGCGCAGGATTGCGGTGGTCAGAATTCCCGGTGCCGGAAAAACTTTCCCGGAGTTGAAATGGATCGGCCTGGAGGGGGAAAAGGAAAAAGTCTTTTTTGCTGAAACTTATCCGTTTCTGGCGTTTATAGCCGAGTCTCCGGACGGCAAATGTTTTGAAGTCGGCTGCGGCGATGATTTGTGGCGCTGGGGAAGCGCCGCGGATTTACCCGGCTGTACCGCCGAATTCCGGGTCAGCGGCAATAAAGATTCCCTGGAAATATCCCGCTGTCCGGTATTGTTTGACGCTGAAAGCGGGGAAAATCCGGAAGCTTCGCGCCGGACGTGGCGTTTTAAATGGTATTTTGCCTGGTCGGAGCCTGGCGCCGCCGAGCCCGGTGATAAAAAACAGATTACCGTCGATATGTCGGATTTTGCGGAACCGGGCGGAAAATATCCCTGTATGCATGCAAAATCCGCCCGGAAAAAGATCCGGCAGGCGTTGCGCGGCATAATCGGCGCCAATGAAAATACGGATATAGTCCTGACGAACGCTGAAACTGTTGTCTGCAATCAGGAAGGTCATCTGGAGCGCGGCACTAAAAAGAATTTTCTGCATTGGGACGCATGGGATTTAATGGAGCTCTTTATCTGGGCGAACTGTAAAGCCATGGCGGCCGGTTGTACCTTCAGCCTGGCCCCGCCTGTTTCAGGAAAAGTTGAAACTCCGCTGTTCCGGCGTCTGACGCGGAGCGGTTTTCAGAATATCTGCGGCGAGTAGCCCTGTTCCCTTACTTTTCCCGGGGTGGTTCCGGCTATGCGTCTGAAAGTGCGCGAAAAACTTACCGCGTTATCATAACCTACCAGCCCGGCAATTTCCTTGCAGCTCAAATTGCTTGAAACCAGCAGCCGGCAGGCCTGCCGGACGCGGCGTTTGCTCAGGTAAACCGACGGGGATTCCCCGGTTTGTTCCATAAAAACCCTCGCCAGATGTTCTCGTGATACCCCGCATTCTTCGGCGATGTCTTCGACGTTGATGGTTTTGCCGATATTGTTGTGGATATATTCCTGAGCCCGCTTGACCACATGCGAAGGCTGTTTCCCCCGGTTGTCTTCGGTCAGGACGTAATTGCCGAGTTCAGTTAAGATATTCATTACCAGGCGCGTACCTTCAAGCGGCGATATGAAGCGCAGTGAATCGCTGGGATTTTCGTAATCGAAAAGGCTTTTGATCAGATTCGATTCCCTCGGAATGTGATATATCTGGCCGTAGATGTCCGTAATATCCGTTACCATTCTTTCGACGGCCCTGGAAAAAAAACTTATCCAGATGAAATGCCACGGCTCAGTACCTTCCTCCGGATAATAATAAGCGTTGCGCCTGTCGTTATGGTTCTGCAGGAAAGCCATTCCGGGCAGCATGGGGATGACTTTGTTGTTTATCTTGAAGCGCCCCTCGCCGGACAATGTATACGCAAGCTGCGCGCCTTTGAAGCCGGAACGTTTGCGGCAGTCGATATAGTATGGTTTTTTCTGCACTTCCCGGACGATTTCCTGGGGGTAGGGCAGGCTGTCAAGTTTACCGGCAATTTCAAAATGTACTTGCCATAAACGGCAGTTTTTAAAAGTCATGACAGAAACTCCATACTGATAAAAGTCGTGAACCTAACCGGCTGCGCCGGGAATTTTTACGTGTTAAGAAAAAAACACAAATTCAAAGCAGAACCATCCCATAGAAAATCGAGAGATACGAAAATGTCGAAAAAAAACTTGCACACGGCGTTATAATATCAAGTTACAATTAGCATGAAAAACAAAAAAAACTAAAGTATTTCCCATAATCTTTGCTTTTTTCATAAAACCGCTTAAATTTTATAGCTTATATTTACTGCTTTACAGCTTAAATTTGAATCTAAAAGGCGCGAAATATGACAGTTCAGGAACTTAATACTGAATTCGACGTTCCCGATATTCTTTTTTATAACGATTCGCACGGCCTGGTCTGCGCGGAGCTGAGTAATGCCGGGAGCAAAGCGGTTATCGCCCTGCATGGGGCGCATCTGATGAGTTATGTCCCGAAAGGGCAGCGGGACGTTTTATGGATGAGCGGGAAAAGTTATTTTGCCGCCGGCAAACCGATCCGCGGCGGTATTCCGGTATGCTGGCCGTGGTTCGGCGGGCATCCTTCCGATCCCGCTATGCCCTCACATGGTTTTGCCCGGCTTGCCGAATGGGAAGTCATTGCCGCCGGCAAGCACGAAGGCGCGACTTTCATTGAACTGGTCCTGACGCCCGGCCTTATTCCGGAAAAATTCCGGAACGGTGATTTTCTAGTGAAACTGCGGGTTGAACTCGGCGGTAAATTGTCGGCGGCCCTGATCATTGACAACACGGACGTCGGGGAGCTGGCATTCAGCGCGGCCCTGCACAGCTATTTCAATATCAGCGAGATTGCCGATATTGCCGTCAGCGGTCTTGACGGCAAAACTTTTATCGATACTTTGGACGATACCCTCCATGTTCAGAAAGGCGACATCGGTTTTACCGCCGAGACGGACCTGGTTTATCTGGATACGGAAGGCGCCTGTATTATTGACGATCCCGGTTTCGGACGCAGGATAAGGATCGCTAAATGCGGCAGCCGCTCGACCGTGGTCTGGAATCCGTGGAAAGCCAAATCCGTACGGATGCCGGATTTCGGCGACGAGGAATATCATTCGATGGTGTGCGTTGAGACAACTAACGCCGAAACCGACGCCAGAATTCTGGCTCCCGGTGAAAGCCATACTCTCCAGGTTATTATTGAATCCGAAACTCAGGATTAAGCATGTCTTCAAAAGCAGATATATTTCAGCAGTTTTTCAACCGCCGGGCAAGCGTAATTTCCAGGGCTCCCGGCCGTTTGGAAATATTAGGCAACCATACGGATTACAATCAGGGCGTTGTCCTGAGCTGCGCCGTGGAACAGCATACGTCATTTGTCGCCGCTCCGGCCGAAGATAAAAAGTTTTGCCGGATCAAGGATTATAAATATGACAGCGAAGCGGCGTTTTCCATTGACGAACTGGACAATCCGGTTCCGGGGCAATGGGTTAATTACCTGAAAGGGGTTATCCGGGAATTGAAAAAACGCGATATTCACGTCGAAGCGGTGGACGTGGTGATGAACAGCACCGTGCCTCTTTCCGCCGGGATGAGCAGTTCGGCCGCAATGGAAGTGG
>JAQUOK010000434.1 GCA_028717165.1 Victivallaceae bacterium
ATCGGAATATTCTTTCTTCAACCTGGCGTTTTCCTTGCGCAGATCAGCCATTTCACTCTCCAGCCGGCTCAGAACGGACTGCTCCGGAGACGAATCGGGAATATAGCTGAAATTGTCATCATCCTCTTGTTGGGCCTGGACTTGCGCTTTTTTCTGCTTCAGTTCAATTTGCCGCTGCTGCCGGGCCGCCGCCAGTCTTTGATTATATTTTTCAGCTTCCTTCGGGTCATATTTATAAAGTTTCTGTTTCTCCTCCGACATTTCTGAAAAAGGAACAAAAATAACACCGTCCTTGTATCCGACGTTCAAACCCGCCGGGGTCCTGGATATTATATACGGTTTCTCCAGTACCCTGCCGTCCGGCAGGGTTATTTCGTCTTTGCTTTCCAGAGCCGCCAAACCCATAGACACACCTGAAAGCACAACAAATAAAATCAATAAGATTCCGCGTTTCATATCTCCTCCCGTATTATTTATAGGCTTCCGGCGCGGTAAAGGCCGAATCCGGTATTTCCCGGTTAAGCTCAACTCTCACCAGCCTGCTTTCGGTAAGATCATCGTCAACCTTCGTAATCGTGATGACCGGCAGCATGAATCCCCTGAATCTCCGGTAGTCTTTAAAAGTGGTAACCACCTCAATAACTTCACTTTCGGTATCCTGTTCCTCAATCGCTTTCACGATAAGATATGTTTTTTTATCGACATATACTTTAATCGGTTGAGACTTGAAGTCGTCACTGGGCTGACAAATCAGTTTCCAGCAATCCTCGCCGTCAACCTTTTCACTGCATTCGACCTGAATCTTTTTAAAGATCTGCCTTATGTTAATACTCGGCGCCAGCAGAAATGCCTGCAACCGTACTTCATTGGTTTCTTTTTCCTTCAGGAAACGCACGCCTTTGTCACTGGCATATTCCCAGGCTTTTTTCCCGTCAAAAGCGCACTCCCAGAAATCCTTGCCGATTCTGGACATGATCTTTATTTTGCCGGGACGTTTGAGCAATATTGTGATCTTACCCTTTTCCTGGTCGTTTACATAATCATATTTGAATATCGCGCTGTTTACAGTTTCCGCCTTATTCTGCGGGTCACTTTTCTTTTTTACATTCGCTATGATCTCATCGACGTCCGGCTGCCACCAGCTGCGACAACCGGTAAAGGCGACGGCAATCAGCAGCAAAGCGGAAAACATAAATAATTTTCTCATATTCGCAACTCCCGTTTAAGGTTAAGCGGTCAAGCTTATTTTTCTGTAGCGTCATCGCCTCGCTTCAGGTTCAGACGCAACGCTGCAGATATTTTTGCGTTTCAGCTTAATATCCGAAAAACACAATCCTTTTAAAATTTACTATAGTCCGGTTCAATCTAAAAACAACACACCGTCAGAAACTATTTCCCGGAAAAACACAAAGTTCCGCTATGACTGCCCTAAAAATACCGGCTTTTATACTTTACCAACTGGTTATTTCATTTTTTCCGGGTTAATGTAAAAAAGATTGCGGTTTTAACACAAAACTAACAATTCGCTTATCTGATTCTAAACTTCAGGCAATATTATTAGAGTAGTATTAGAGTGATAACCACATAGGAAACGAAGCATATGGCTAAAGAAAAAATATTGATTGTTGAAGATGAAGAAGATATTCAGGAACTGATCCGTTACAACCTTGAAAAAGAGGGTTTCCGTAATCTTCAGGTAGTGGACAGCGGAGAAGGCGCACTCGAAGCGCTGAAAACCTTTTCACCCGACCTGATCCTGCTGGATCTGATGCTCCCCGGCATGGACGGGCTTGCGCTATGCCGCCAACTTAAAAGCGTCCCGGACACTGCCGCAATCCCGATAATCATGCTCACTGCGAAAAGCGAGGAAACCGATATTATAATCGGCCTTGAAATGGGCGCCGACGATTATATCGCCAAACCGTTCAGCAACAAGGTACTGGTCGCGAGAATAAGGTCCGTGCTCCGCCGCCGGAAACAAAGCCTTGCCGACGACGGCGCCGGAATACTTAAACGGGGCGGACTGGTGATGAACCGCGGCAAACGTGAAGTCGCCCTGAACGGCAGCAGTATAACTATGACTTTTTCGGAATTTGAGATACTCTACATGCTTGCCAGGCGTCCCGGCTGGGTATTCACCCGCAACCAGATAGTAAATGAAGTGAAAGGCGACGACTATCCGGTTACCGAACGGGCCATCGACGTCCAGATCGTCGGCCTCCGCAAAAAACTTAAAGGTTCTGAGGATATGATCGAAACCGTACGCGGCGTGGGTTACCGTTTTAAAAACGACTGACGGAATATACTTATGAAAAAGGATTCTCTGCAATTTTTCCCGCTGCTGGTTCTGCTGCTCGCGCTGGCTCTTGTCGCCTTTGTCTGGTATCAATCCAGATCGTTCGAGGCAATGTACCTCGAACACGTGGAAAAGGAACTTCTCATCCGCACTTTGCTGCTGAAGCCGGATTTTGAAAAACTTCTGGCCCAACCCGACACTAAGGCTTTGAATGAGTTCTGCAAAGCCGTGGATAAAAATATTGATACCAGAATAACTGTTATCGACCGCAAGGGAGAAGTCTTGTGCGATTCACGCGGCCAGGTGGATCTGATGGCCCCGCATCTGACTGAAGACCGCAGGGAGATCATAAACGCCTTCAAAGGGCAAGGCTCCACTTCCATACGCAACAGTTCAACGCTTTCAACAAGAATGATCTATGCCGCCATCCCCGTAAGGAGCGCTTCTCATGCCTATGTCCTCCGCACCGCCATGTCGATCGCCCAAATCGATGAAATCCTCGTACGCGTCCGGCATGACATCCTGTTTTTCGGCCTGCTGGTGGCGCTCGCAGCTTCCATATTGAGTTACTTTGTCGTCAACAGCATCAGAACTCCCATCAAGGATCTGCGCGTCAACGCGGCGCGGATCGCCGGAGGCGACCTGGATACCACGCTGCCGATTCCCGCCCAGGGCGCTATTCACGATCTCGCTTTGTCCCTGAACAATATGGCGGAACAGCTTAAGGGACGCCTGGAACAGGTTTCGATGGAAAAGAAAAAAAGGGACGCCATTTTCGCCGGGATGACTGAAGGCGTTATCGCTTTGGATATGTCAAGCAATATCCTCGACATAAACCGTGCGGCGATCCAGATCCTGGAACTGCCCCAGAACGCCGTCGGACTGCCTTTCTACACCTTAATTGAAAATGAAGGCCTCCGCGAGCTTATTGAAAAAATCATCAGCAACAAGGAGCCGGGAGAAAGCGAGTTGACGCTGCATACGGTCAAACCGCGCTACGTCCGCGTCCGCGGTACCGTATTGTCAAGAAGGGGAAACATTTTCGGCGCGGTAATTGTTATTTCCGACATAACCCAGGTCAAAAAACTTGAAAATTTCCGTCATGATTTCATCGCCGACGTTTCACATGAAATCAAAACTCCGCTGACCGCAATCCGCGGCGCGGTCGAAACCCTTGCGGAAGGCGCGATCAAAGAACCGGAAAACGCCGAAAAATTCATGCAGATCATCACCAAACATTCGGACCGCCTGAATTCACTGGTGCAGGATATACTGAGCCTCTCAAGCCTGGAACTGAAAACCGGTAACAAGGAAAAGGATTTCGCCGCTTTGAAAATCGCCTCGGTATTGAATACCGCGTGTGAAATATGCCAGGAGCGGGCCGCCAATAAAAACATTCGGATCAAAACCTTCCTGAAAGACAAGGATTGCCAAATCGAGGGCGACTGTCAGTTACTGGAACAGGCGCTGATCAACCTGACCGATAACGCCATAAAATACAGCGAACTGGGATCCCGGGCGGAAATTTCCGCCGCTTTGGAAGATGAATTCGTGATAATCAAAGTCAAAGACAACGGCCCCGGAATTGCAAGGGA
>JAQUOK010000435.1 GCA_028717165.1 Victivallaceae bacterium
AATCGCGTCATTGTTCAAAAAGCTCGGCAGCAAGAAAAACGTCCTCATCCATACAGCTTTCCTGACGCTCGGGATATTGACCGTATTCATTCCGCTGTCGATATTCAACGGCATCGTACCTGCCGCTAATAAACGTATTTTCATGCCCTTTCCCGTACCGAAGCTTAATTATATAGCTGAAGTCAGCAGTAAAATCCAGCCAGCGGACTTAAACGCCCCGGCTGCCCCTGCCCCATCCCGGCCGACTCCTTCAAAATTCGGCAAAATGGTCCGGCTGCCGCTGAATATGCTCAGCAAGGCCCCGGCAGTCTTTTCCGCCTCTGAAACTCCCAATAACGTAAATTACTATTTCCTGAAGTATAAACTGTTTCCCCTGAAATACCTGGCCGGGCCTTATCTCGTGATCCCGCTGGCGGTCACAGCGCTGATCATGCTGATATTCAACGGCGGCATTCTGCGCAAAGAAAGTATTTTGTTCGTATTCATTTTTTCCTATATGATCCCCCTGTGCATTTTCGTTCCGATCGCCCGCTACCGGCTGGTTCTTGTCCCGGTATTCTGTATGCTCGCCCCGTATCCGCTGCTTACCGCCGCGAAGTACCGGCGCAGCGGAAAAACGCTTTGGGCGGCGATACCGGTAATTCTCTGGCTCCTGACCGCATATATGAACCTCCCGTTAAACAGTTTCCTGCGGGCTGCGGATTTCGTTTCCTACGGCATAGGCATGCAGCACAAGACCGGTAATCCGGCGGCCGCCCTGCCCTGGTTCATTAAAGCTTATGAGCTGGCTCCCTGGAAACAGATGACGGTGATAAATCTCGCCGATGCTTTTCTGAAATGCCGCAAGCCGGAAAAAGCCGTTAAAATCCTGCTGCCGGCTTTCCGGCAAAATCCGGAAAATACCGCATATCGCTATTATCTGGGAATAGCGTATTTTTTCACCCGCGAACCGGAAAAAGCCGAAACTCTTTTCAAAAGCATCGATCCGGAAACCATGGCTGATCTGAAACCCCAATATTACTTTTTTTACCGTCAATCCCTGCTCGCCCGGAAAAAGTATAAAGCCGCTGACCAACTAAAAGCCGGAAAGGATAACGATGGGAAATAACGACGTACTGAAAAAAGCATATGACCTGCTCGCCCGGCGCGCCCACAGCGCACAGGAACTGCGGAACAAGCTGTACAAACGCAAATTCGCTTCCCGGGATATTGAAACGGTAATTTCCGAATGCAAACGTCTCGGCCTGCTTGACGATAGCCGGTTTGCCGACGACTACGCGGCGGAATTAAGCGGCCGGGGTCAGGGACCGTTCAAAATAAAGATGAAGCTTCGTGAAAAAGGCCTGTCTGAAACCAATATAGAAAAGGTTCTGCATACAATAACGGATAATGAATATGAAAATGCCCGGCGGGCGCTGGCGGGAAAACTGCGTGGTCTGTTCAATGAACCGGACATGAACAAACGCCGTCAGAAAGCATGCCGTTTCCTGGCGTATCGCGGTTTTTCATCCGACGTCATAAGCCGCCTGATGGAAAATACTCCTGAATTAAAACCTTGACCCCGGCCTGCGTTATGAAACTTGCGATTTTAAACAAACATAAATTTCAATTTATAAGTTTCTGTTACGTTTATCATCCGGTAAAAAGCGATTCCGGAAATATTCAGTTGAACAGCGATTCGCACCTGATCCATGTCTGCCGGGGCAAAGGAACGATCACTATCGGAAACCGGCTGTATCCGATCAAGGCCGGAAATGTTGTCGCCGTTCCTCAATTCACTCCGTTTACCATGAATATTTGCGCCGATTTCGAAATGATGAATATCCATTACAGGCTGTGGCTTAAAGATGATACGCTCTTCGAAGACATAAAAACCCTGCCGGTGATTTTCACTCCTCCGTATTTCTCATGGTGTCGGGAAAAGCTTCTCAAGATAAACAATATCAACCAGGTCTCCGGCCCCGAACTGCCCGACGCGTACGCCCACGAGATCATATTGAAACATCTGACTGAAAATCAGCTCGCAGACGTATCCGGGCCTGCCCGGGATCCGCGCATGCAGAAAGTCCGGGTATTCCTCGAATATCCCAAACTTTACCGGTTTGACGCCGCCGCGCTCGCGACGGTGTGCCATCTCAGCAAAAGCCAGATGAACCGCAATTTCAGAAAACTGTTCGGCGTTTCACCACAGAAATACTGGGAAAAACAACGTCTTAAAATTATCTGCGCCCTGCTCCAAAGAGCATCCGTAAACATTTATGAAATCGCGGCGGAAGCGGGTTTTGAAGACAGCGGCTATTTCTGCCGCTGGTTTAAAAAAATGACCGGATACACTCCGTCTGAATACCGGAATAAAATTCCCATAAATGATGCCGTTATTTAAGTCAATGCGCCTATAATACAATTTTATGCCTGTAAAATCCATTGCAATAAGCAGGAATAAAGTTTATAATAAGTTTACATGGATTCTATTATTCAAAAAAAGGAACGAGTTCATGTATAAGCCGGATTATAAAAAATTAAGGGATGAAACGCCGTTTTCATGGTCTGTTACCGCCGGGATCGGCGCGTTACTGGATATTACCGGAATACCGGAAAAAGAGTTTTTTTTAAATCCTTCGGCGGGAATTGAACTTTTCAGAAAAGGCCGCTCTGTCCTGCGGGAAATATACCGCAGTGACGTCAATATAATTTCCCCCCTGACACCACCGATAAGTTACGGGCATATCAATACGCTTGGCGCGGAACTGATCTTTCCCGACGAAGGGGAAGTAAACCACAGCACCTTGTGCGATACGCTCGAAGCAGGGATCGGGATATTGAAAAGACCGGTTGAATTCGCCAAGGCCGGGATGCTGCCTTTTTACCTTGACTATCAGCAGAAACTCCGGGAAGCTTTTCCCGGTGAAAACGTCGGCCTTTGTTTTAAAGCCGAAGGTCCTTTGACTACCGCTTACACTCTGAGGCGGGACGGATTCTTTTATGATTTTTACGACAATCCGGAATTGACGAAAGACTTCCTCAAGCTTATCACCGAAAGTATAATAGAATTCACTCATTTTCTGAGAAAACTTGCCGGAAGTCCTGAAATCAATCCCGATGGCAGCGGCCTGGCGGATGACTGCGCCGCCATGCTCGGCCCGGCTCTGTGGCCGGAATTCGTTCTGCCTTATTTGGAACAATATTACCGCGGACTCACAAGCGGCAGACGCTCGGCCCATATCGAAGATCTGGCCCCGGAACACCTGCCGTTTCTGGAAAAACTGCAGTTAGTAAACTACGATCCCTCCGTTTCCGCCAAGCTCAATCCCCGGATCATCAGCGAAAAAACCCGTGTTCCGTTCTCATGGAGACTGCTCGGGTTTGGCGTCCCGTACCTGTCGGTACAAAATATGGCGGATTTTGTTTACCAGGCGGTTGCCGACGGCGCCTCCGGAGTCTTTACCTATATTGCCAACGGCATGTGCAATCATGAAGCCGCCGAAAAAATATCTTCGTTTATCGCCGCCTGCAAAAACGTTGAAAAAATGCTGGCGGCAGGAGCAACGCGCCGGGAAATAAGCGAACTGGTCAGTGAATCGGGCAGGAAAAAATTCTGGGCCGAATGGCCGAAACCTAAAAGTAACGGCTGAAAAGTGCTTTCGTTTGAGCCTCACTAAATTCAAAATAACAAATTTTCAAACAAAACAAGAAAGATGCGATGAAACGAGAATTTTTCAAAACAGGTGCCAGCAAAGCTGATTTACAATGCGGTTTCAATGAAACAGATATAACTCCCACTGTCGGGACTCTCTGTTCCATGGGGGTTGATAATTATCTTAAAGAGATTTTTGATAATGTTTATATACGAACTCTTGCTTTTCGGCAGGGAAACAAATTGTTTTTTTTGT
>JAQUOK010000436.1 GCA_028717165.1 Victivallaceae bacterium
AAAAGGCTTCAGGGTTACCGCATTCCCTTCAGTGACAAACCTTTTGAGCTGTAACTTATCACTGTTTTTACTTTTTACAATCACGATATCATTTGTTTCCGGAAAATTCTTGAGTGCGACGACCAGGCTTACGGTACCGGGTATCGGAGGACTGAAATTATCGCCGGAATCGACAATCGCAAAAACATCTTCATTGTTTATGGAATCGTCTATCGGAAGATTGGAAATTACCTGGTCGTAATTACGCCAGACAAAATTTTTAATATCCTCCAGCGCCGGGTTGAATTTAAGCATGTTTTCAATCGAAACCACCGGGATTTGAGGAGGATATTTATTAATGCTGCCGTAATTGGCAAACTGTTCCTGTACTTCCTCTCTTACGCCTGCAGTGTGGGCCGGGAGATCATTCAGCAGTTGCTGCATATCGTTATCATTGAATTCCAGGACTTCCGCCAGCGCCATTATCTGTTCGTTGGACGGGGTTACCGTGGAACAGGTTTCCAGAATTCTCAGTTCGGCAACCGGAATTTTACTCTGGCTGGCGAGTTTCGCCAGGGACAAACCGCGTTCCTTTCTGGCATTCCGGAGAAATTCATTTACCGGGGAACGCAGTTCATGCATGCCGGAACGGATTCGCGCCAGCAGGTCACGCATTATGAAAACTTGATTGCGACTGCAATTTAATAACTGGAATATCTTGTCCAAATGGGCTGCAGCCGGGGCTGTTTTGCCGTTAAGCATCTGGGATACCGCGGAGGTGGAGATCTGCAGATGCTGAGCCAAGTCAAGCTGCCTTAAACCGGCGGCCTGCAAACCACTTTTTATTAACTTGCCCAATTTCAATTTTAATGGTACTGAAGTCATTTATATTCCTCAGCTAGCTTTATATTTTTCGATACCAAGTAACTATACTTAAGCTTTTACTTAAAAGCCAGCTTTTTTTGAAAAAAAAATTCAGTTTATTTTTTCGAAAAAACCACTATTCAGGACTTGCTTAATCCTGAAAAGCGCAACGCTTATCAGCGTTCCTTCAAAAATATGCATTGTTTTGTAAATGGTTATTAAGTAAATATTTAATAGCGGAGAGCATCTTATATTTGAGAATAAGAGCGATAATTATTCAAAAATAAAAATATTCCGGGAATAATCACCGTGTTTCATCAGATGCTGACGGCCGGAAATATCACTTTTTTTTGTTTTGCCTCCTTTGTTGATTATTAACCGGTCTTCATGACCGGAAATATTGGCTGCATATTTTTAAGTCTTCAGGAATATACGTCTCAACTTATTGTTCCGGAAAATAAAAATCAGGAGTTGTTATAAAAATAGAAGATTTTTTCTAAGTACCACCATATATCTAAAAATATATGATGTTCTTGGAAGGATACTGTTCAGTACACTTTGCCACCCAGTTTTGAACTATAGGTTCCAGAATGAAATCTTCGAGTTCCCCGGTTTGCTGCAACGGTTTGTTGCAGAACGGGCACATCCGAAAAATTTCGATATCAGCATACATCAGGTCCTCGTTGCAGTTCGGGCAGACGAGTACCCGGATATTGGTATCTTCATTTTTCTTGAATTCATATTGCATATTCATTTGACCTTGATAGTTATGTCCATACTACTATTATACACTTAAATCGCGAAAAATGAAAGCTCTATAGCGAAACTTAGGAAGAATTTCAGCATTTATACGGAATAAATGAAAAGGCGTCTGCCGGAGTTGCCGGGGAGGGAAAAAATTTCCGTCTGAGCCCAGTTCAGGGAATATTTCCGGGTGTCGTTTTCGATCTCAGGAAGCTCTTTGGCCGCCTGTTCGGGAGTCTTGAAAAAAACGAATTGCCCGTTCGCTTTGATGAGGTTCCTGGTTTCCCTGAACAGAGTGCGCAGGTCGCTTACCGCACGGGCGGTGACAACGTCGAAGCGTTCAATATAATCCGGCTGCCGGTTGAGTTCCCTGGCACGGCCCGTAATTACTTCGATGTTGTTCAGTTCCAGAGTTACCGCAGCGGTTTTGACGAAATCGGTCTTTTTGCCGGTCGAGTCGATGGCGGTTATCTGTAAAGCCGGAAATGCCGAAGCCAGGACCAGAGACGGGAAACCGGCGCCGCAGCCGATATCGGCAAGCCGGAGAGTTTCACTGCTCAGTTTCGGAAAGTATCTGGCGACCAGGAGGGAGTCGGCGACATGTTTTATCCAGTAATCACTTTCCGACTGGATCCGGGTCAGATTGGTTTTACGGTTGGCGGCGCTCAGTAATTCGTAAAGTCTGCCGGATCTGGAAATGAAATCGGCCGGATTTCTGACGCTGCACTGCCGGCAGAGATTCTCCGGATCGAAAGGGATCATTATTTAACTCCGGGTTGCGTGGATAATGCCGAGCGCCAGGCATAATACGCCGAAAAAAACGAAATAAAAACAGGTGATATAACGAATGCGCGCCGATCCCGCGATTTTCCGGATAAAGTCGCGCAGCAGATGGGGCTTGCCTGAAAAAAACAACCCCGCTATACCAAGTACCCAGCAGCTTACCGCTAATAAAGCCGTCAGCGGGGTATGGAACGTAAATGCCTCGTGAACAAAATAGTAGGTCAGGAGGATGAAAAAACCGCCCAGCGCGCGCGAAAAGAGATAATCCAGAAACAGAAAGCTTAAGACCGTAAAAGCAAATACCAGCGGATATAGCCAGGCAAGGAGGAATTCCCAGACAATAGGTTTTGCCTGGGGGACACACCACAGCAGACACAGGAAGGCCAGTATAACTCCGATATTTCTGTTTCTGGGCAGTCTTTCCCATTTGGGGAGGCGCCCGGCGTTCATACGTCCGGCCCATAGCGCGATAAGCAGCGATACGGCGCCGCAAATGATCAGTGCGGCAGTATAGATTTGATATGTACAGATATTCACTTTATAGTCCGGGTTTATTGTCACGACTTGTAAAGATAGCATTAAAACCGGCAGGCACAAGTAAATTTTTAATTAATCTGTCCTGATCTTTCTGTCGACGTTTTTATCTTCTATCACGGCAAGCTGCAGAAAAGAGATTAACGCAAGCAGGAGGACCGCCTGAATTATACAGACGAGCGCCGTCTTGAATTCTCCCCAAAGCACCGGGAGTACGCTCAGTCCGAGAGTCAAGCTCAGCAGGTGCACCATGAAAACCGCCTGTTTGCGGTTCATGCCCATTTTTACGAAACGATGGGATATATGGTTATGATCTCCGATATATACCGGTTTCCCGGCCCTGATCCTGATCGCCACTACCGCCAGGGTATCGAACAGCGGTACCGCCAGGATGAACAGGGGCACCAGTATGGAAAATAACGAATTGTCTTTTAGCGGCGAATAAAAAGTTACGCTGGCGCTGATTACCGCGGTCAGATAGCCGAGCAGATGGCTTCCTGAGTCCCCCATAAAAATAGTCGCCGGGGAATGATTGAAAAACCAGAACCCGGCCCCGACGCCGCAGGTCAGGGCGCCCAGCGTCGCGACGAAATACTGCTCGTTTATACTGGCGACAACCGCGAACAGCCCCATTGCGATAGTCACTGTTCCGACTGCCAGCCCGTCCATATTATCGAAAAAATTGATTGCGTTCATTAACAGCATGAACCAGGCGATTGAGATAGCCGAAACAATTACCGGATTGGAGAAGAAGGCTGAAATCTGCACCTTGCCGAAAATAACCACAATCGCCGCGATCAGGAACTGCCCGCCGAATTTTGCCATGGCGCTCATGCCGAAACGGTCGTCAATCAGACCCAGAAGCACGGCGCAGAATGCTCCCAGGCAAATGATCAGGAGGCGTCCGGAAACAAGCTTTACCCCACCCAGATTGCCGGCAAGTTTGGAAAACATTTCGCCGCCGGCCATATTTTTTACCGCC
>JAQUOK010000437.1 GCA_028717165.1 Victivallaceae bacterium
CAGGAAATGAGAAAAATTCGGGGTAAAAGTTTCAAATGAAAGCGCTATGGTTTTTTCCCGTACGCTTAGAGGCCTGTATTTGATCTGTACGGTATTAACGTCAAAATAAAAATCATCAAGCCGGCTGGTGTGGAGAAAACTGCCGGAGTACCCGACATGCCGATAACTGCCCTTGCCCTTGGTTTCGCCGCCGGCGCCCTGATACCAGATATGCTTTTTCCGTTCCTGATTTTCAAAGAAAAGTAAACGGTACGGATATGCTTCGCCATTATTGTAAAAAGGATCCATTAATATGTTTGTGAAGAAAAAATAATAAGCTGAAGATTCATGTTGGTTATTGACGACGCGTTTATGGGATTTGTCTATTATCTTATCTTTATTAAAATCGTAAATGTCAATACTTTTCCCTTTATTTGCAAGCCATTCTTCAGCAATTTCATAGGCGTTCAAGGGAATTTGGTTTTTCAAGTAGATACAGCCGTGCATAGAATCAATAATAAACCACTTTCGAAACACGGTTGAATAGATTTCATTAGTCCCGTGATGAGTTGAATTCTCGTATTTCGTATGCAGACTGTCAATGCCCAAATGGCGGGCCGTAAAACCCGCCGCGTTGGCGCAGGCCGCGTAAACATGTCCGAAATGCCCGCACCAAAAGCCTGCGGTCTTTTTCCTTGACAGTTCCAGAATCTCAAAAGGGTTGCCTACGGAAGCAATCTCGTTTGAACGGTAAATATGAGAGTCCACCCATTTCGCGAGGATAAGCTGGGCGTTAAACTCATTTTCATTTTTTATAACTTCACAGAAATCAAAGTATTTGCGAAAACGCTTGAATAATATGTTTTCCGAGTTTGGAAAAATAAATGGAATTGTCGTTTTCCTTAATTCCGGATTGAGGCTTCTTATTTCTACTGTTTCGAGCCCAAGTTCTTTCAGGCATAGGTTCAGTTTATTTTCATTCTCAGTATCAACTGGATACTTAAGTTTCAATAATGAAGGCTCGGTACTAAAAAGTTGTTCACTTTGAAAAAAAACAGATTTTTTTTCAGGTTTTGTGGTTGTATTATCGATCCTGGTCATGACTGTATCCTATTGTTATTGTTTTTTGCTTGAACGAACGGTTAACGCAAGCTGTTTATTGAACTTTTAAAGCCCTGTCCTTTGGGCAGGGGCATAGTTTTTTGGCTCTGTCAATTCTTCTGCTATCCATAGTTTGGGCACGGCACGGCTGGGGATCGCTGTGGCTACATCTGAAATCCCGATTATTACGGAAAAGGTGTAGCTGAAACAGTCAAGCCTCAAACGAAATGAACAGCGTAGCATTTTATGTCGGATTGAGGCTTGACGGCGAAAGGGTTCTGACTATTTATAATTTGGGACACAAAATGCAGAAAAGCCAAAGGTATTCATTTTAGCGACTCTATGAGAGCAGGATAAATACCTGGAATTCTTTTATAAAAGTTTTGTAATTTCCCGCCATATCTTCAATTCTGGAAACCGTGTTGAAATATTGCGCAGAATCTTTTATATTTCCAGCGCGGATATCGTTACGGAGCTGTTCAAAAATTTTACTCAAATCCTGATATTTTTTTCCCCATTCCGCCTGGGGATATTTAAGTAACAAATTTTTCGCTTCAGTATTGTATTGTTCAACGGAAGAATACAATTTCTTCAACAATGAAGGACGATAATCTCCCAGTACCAGAAGGTTGAAATTATGCGGCCGATGATAAGGGCGGCTTTTATCGGACCATATCGTGAAAGTCGCAGTAGAACTTACACTTCGGCATAAATCAATTCTGAAAGTATCGCCATCGGCAACGGCGGCAGATGTTATTGCTTTAAAAGGAATAACGATCTCCGCATCCCAGGATTTATCATTATGTTTCAGGGCTGCCTTCCAATCCGCATTCCAGGAGGGGACGCCGTTTAAAGCGTCGAATTGCGTTCCGACCGCGTTGGTCACAAGTTGATAATAGCTCTTGTTATCACTGAAAGAAGAAATAAACATTTCAAAAGTATCATCGCGTTTAAAAATCTCCCTGCAGTCTTTAGGAGCTTTCGTCGCAATTAAATTTTTCATATCGTCAACTTTGCATGACACCGCAATATAAAGATTATCCTTGTCATAACATATTTTCACCTCTGTCTGCACTGAAGCAAGACCTTGCCCGCTCATCGGGTGATATACGAACTTGTTTATGGTCGGGGCTTTCCGCCAGCAGGCATCAGTAAAGACTCCATCCAGGCGGGGAGCGGTTTCCGTTTTGGGAGCCAGATAAATTTCATATGCCGCGTTTGGTTTCGCCGACATCGGCGAAACCAGCCCTAAAAACAACATAAAGATAAACAAATTCTTCATTTTACGGTAAATCCTTTCTTTACTTTTTTGCCAGTTATTACATCGGTGAAGATCAGTTGCCAGTTCCCCGGCTTTTCATTGAAAGCAAGTCTGAAATCACCTTTGTAACAGCCGTTCCTGACAAGAATTTTTTTCCTGTAATGTTCAATTCTGTTTCCGTCAGGATCGATAAAGTCAATACATATGGAGGTATTGGAGGATGAATCCGTATTGATTTCAAATATGACATTGTCTCCCTGTCGGAATTCCGCAGCATTTATCGTAACTGCAGGTGCGGCAGGCTGGCTCGGGCACAACGCGAAAAGTTTGAAATCCCCAGGCTTGAAAGTAAGAGCCATTTCAGCCGCGAACCCTGAATATTTATGTCTGATCATATCATAAATATGCAGTTTTTCCGGCAGCAGAATCTTAACCGTTTCAGAATTTTTAAAGTCGGGATTCTTAAGGAATCCGGCATAAGTAATATTGCCGTTTTTAAACAGTACCGTTTCCAGAGGTTCATATACGGAGCCGCTATATTTGATTTTTACCGGTTGTTCAATGCCTGCTTCCGTCAGAATATCGAAAAACAGTTTTCTTAAAGATCCGCCGCCGGCTTTCTGGCGCTGAACCAGATAATTATCCAGGGCAAAATTCAGGTATACGGATTTTCCACTGCCATAAGTATTAACTATTACCGCGGGAACGCCGTTAAGTTTGCCCCTGGCAGTCCCTGTCGTAACGGTAATATTCTTTTCCGCTTTTGACTCGAAACCGCTCGATTTCCCGGAAGCGGTCACCAGGCAGCCTTCGGTCGTTTCAATCGGCGTGAAAACTTTCGCCTTATTGCCGGTTCTATCTATTCCCAGCAACGAAAAGAGGGCGGAAGAATACTTGCAACTGCTGTCAACAATTCCGGGACGCAAGTCAGAAATCAAAGTTCCTCCGTTTTTCACAAACTCCTTGACCGCTTTGGCTTCCGCGTCGGAAAGCGCCTGGGAATACGGCAATATCAATACCTTGAACTTATTCAGCCTGCCGTTTTCAATATCCGTCGAAGCAATATAATCATACTGGAGCCCAATATCCTCCAGCAAGGTCAGGAAACTCTGCTGGGCAATGTCTATCTTGCTCAATTTCGAAGCGCGGGTTATGGTATCCAGGTGAATGCTGAGCTGAGAATAATGTACCGCTATTTTATAATTTTCCCTTTCGCTGTTTAAAACAGCTTTATCTATCCCGCCCTTGATTTTGTTGATTTCCTCGTGGAGCCACATGAAATGGGGCGCCGGAGTCAAAGCCGGAGAGAAAGCTGCTCCCATACAATGCCAGGATGTCCAGAACAAGTAAGTATTCATTTTATGGAATAATATCCACCAGGGGACATGCCGGGATCGGGGCTCATACTGAAGCTGATAACCGTAAGTCCCAAAAAAAGCGCCCCGAATACTTTTTGGCGGCCAGAATGTTCTCACCTGCTCATTACCGACATGACATCCCTTGCCGCCGGCGTAAAGTCCGCAATACCTCAGGACATTCCGGAG
>JAQUOK010000438.1 GCA_028717165.1 Victivallaceae bacterium
TCTTTTACAAAAGCGGAGCAATTGGAGAGGTCAGTTTCGTTTATCAACGGCTGGGAAAAACCGGAGACCCGTTCGACGATTTTGACGCAAATAAATACTCGGAACCCAAGGACGCATACATCGTCTATCCCGCTGAAAACGGCAAAGATATTATACCTACCTTACAGTGGGAGGGGATTCGCGAAGGAATCGATGATTATAAATATATTTATACGCTGGAAGAACTTATAAAAGAAAATAAAAAGCATCCTCTAACCAGGAATCACGCGGAAAAAACAGAAAAAAAACTTAAAGAACTTTTATCGTCATGTCCGTGGGGTATCGGGGGAATCAATTCGGATGATCCTTTTAAAGTCATTTATTCTAATGAAAAAGCCGCGGCTTTAAGAAAGGAAGTTATTTCCATGATATTGTCTTTTATCCCTGAAACAGTTGTTCCGCAGGAAACGAGATGAGGAGTTGAAAATGAAAAATAGTTTACGGAAATCTATCGGAATATTTATCGCATTGATTTGCTGGTCAGGAATTTTAACCGTTCTTGCCGACAAAATAGTTATGGAACTGCCTTTGATGGAGGGCAAAGGCAGTACGGTCAAAAGTAAACAAAATCACCTTGGCAAAGTCCACGACGGCATTTGGTTGTCAAACGGCAAAGAATCATTCCTGGAGTTTAACGGCAATAATTCATACATAGACATACCACATGCTGAGAACTTTAATTTTAAAGACGGATTCTATTTGAGCGCCTGGATTTTTCCCTACAGTATTTCCGGGCGGATGGTTCCGGTAAACAAAGGAAGATTCTTTTGGGCGTCCGGGTATGTATTTTACATTTACGAAGGGAAACTTGGTCTGGCGCTGGCAACGGAAAAAAAACCAGGAAAGAAAATTCAGGGAATCGGGGAGGACATTATTACGGAAGAAAGCGTCGTCAAACCTGATCAATGGACCCATATAGCGGTTACTTACAGCGCCCGAAACGGTAAAGCGCGGCTTTACTGTAACGGAAGGGTAGTAAAAGAAGCTGAAGTTTCAGGAAAAGTTTGTTATGATATTCATCCGAAACTTCCGCTGCGGATAGGAGCCAATGCATTTTCATTCAATTATGGTCAATTCAAAGGATTGATCAGAAATGTGAAAGTATGTAATTCCGCAATGTCACCCGCAGACATAGAAGCTGAATATGAAAACGGCAGCCGTATTAAAAATATAGTTGTTGAAAGTTCTCAACAGAAAAGGGAACGGAAATTAACCGCAAATATTAATTGTGAAATTATTGATGCGCGTCTCCGAAAACCTTTAAATGCCAAATGCTTTATAAGGTGCGGCGACGGTAATTATTATACGCCGGCGCTGTCTAAAAAATGTATTCCTTACGGAACTTCCAGGATCAAGTGTTTTTATGCCCTGGATGGTGATTTTAACGTCAAAATTTTGCCCGGGAAAATCCAAATGCTGGTGACGAACGGGTTTGAATATATTCCCCAGTATATGGAATTCTCCTTGAATGAGCATGAAAGAAAAAATGTTGTAATAGAAATGCATAAGCTTGTTGATATGTCCGGTTTAAATTGGTATTGCGGAGATAATGAACTGCAGTCATGCGGTCACGGCAAAAGAAGTTACGACCCAATCTTAAACGGCAAAAACCTGATCAATGCGTTGAAGATATTCCAGGCTGAAGGATTGAACTGGGTTAATCTCGTCGCTTTCGGAGGGCCAAGAGAGATCAAACAGACAAAAAATGATTTTATTGCGACTGCGGGCATAGAGGTCGGCAGCAGAGTCTTGGGAGACGTTATCGGGATCAATATTCCCCGGGCGCCCGGGGGGAAATTCAAACAAATCGCCGCAATAGACTATATTAATAAAAACCAATCGGTCTGTTTGTTTTCAGAGAATTTCATAAACATAGAAACCCCGAAACTCAGATGTGAAGCAAGAGGCTTTGCAGTTGCTTTGGCCTTAGGTAAATGTAAACTCTGGAGATATGCTTTTGAGGAAAAAAAGCCGATCGGTTATAAGTTCTTGAATTCAGGTTTTAAAGTTGCTGCCGCCGCGGGGACTGATGTGTATATAAACAATCATTCCGGTTTGACTTCTCCCGGTTATTTCAGGTCCTATTCCTATATGGAAGGCCTTTCCTGGCAGGGCGTGGTCAAGTCCTATAGAAATCAGAATATCTTTGTAACTAAAGGGCCTATGCTTCTGCTAAAATGCAATGGCAAGCTCCCCGGTGAAACCGTCTATACGGAAGACGGAACCTTAAAGCTAGCAGTGGATGCATATTCAATCGGCGGTCTGGAACAAATTGAAATCATAGTTAACGGCGCTTTGTTTCGCACCTTGAAATGCAGCGGAAACAGAAAAATTTCAAAGCTCCTTGATCTCAAAGTTGATAAAAGCTGTTGGCTGGCGGTCAGATGTACTGGTTCGCAAGTTAAATATTTTGATTCGCAAGTAACATACCCGGGAAAATTCGCCCATACCGCTCCCGTATATATACAATATAAGGATTATCCGGTTATTCCTGATGAGCGGGATATAGCTTTTGCGCTCGACTGGGTGCGCAAGTTAGAGAAAGTTATAGTTGAAATAACTGAAAACCAAAAATATCCTCCTGATGTTTACAAGGATTATATGGTATATGTACGCAAAGCTGAAAAAGTATTTGACAATCTTAAGAAAAAACCTAGAAAATGGGATGATAACAAATGATCAGCACAATGATGACCCTATGTAAACGAAGCCGAAATCATATAAACGTATTTTTCGGCGTTGCTTGCAGTTTTTGTACAACAACCGCTCTTCTGGTTACAGCAATAACTGTTTTCAATTTTTCAAAATGTGTTGCTGCAGACTCTGATTTGCTGGTATTTGTCCAGATCAGCGACGTGCATATCAGCCCTTATGATAAAAGTCCTAAATATTCTTATCGGAACGCGTATCTTAAAAGGGCACTTAGTATCTGTAACGAAATTATAAAGCCGGATTTTGTTATAGATACGGGAGATGTCAGTGATTTCGGAACAGTCAGCGAATGGGAAAAATATAAAAAGATCATGTCAAATCTGAAATATCCCTATTACGTTGTTCCGGGCAATCATGACGGCTATAAGGCGTTACTCTCACAATGGCCGGGCCACTTTCAAAACAGCCATTTTAATTTTACCGGCAAGGGAGTCAGGTTTATCGGCATAAATACCGCAAAAAATTCTAAAACGTATCCCGATAACATCCGGGGTACTATTGCCGATCCGGAATTAGCCTGGTTGAAAAAGCAGTTCAGGGAAATTGCACCTGAGACGCCGGTATGTATTTTCAGTCATCATCTGCCGATAGGCAAAAGAGGAAACAAATATAATATTGACGATAACAGGGAGAATGCCTTAAAACTTATAGAATCTTACAATGTTCCGCTTTGGGCTGCCGGTCATTATCATTATTTTCTGGCGACGAATACAGGGAAAACAACTTTTCTGATTTCCCAATCTCTCTCGAAATCGAGAAAAAGTCCTGTCACCAAACGGAACAGCATGCGCGGCTTCCGGATATATTGTATATATGAAGGTATATTTTCGACAAGATTCTTAGCGTTTGATAACGGTTCCAACCCCAAATTGTTAAACCCGCAAACCGGATTTTCTCCATGTATCGTTATTGTCAGCCCGGTAAGCGAATTGTTTTACAATACAGGATCAAAGAAAGGAAACGGCAATAAAATAACAGCAAAAATTTTTAGCGATTCCGGTATCGAAAAAGCCGAAATTTATATTGACGGGAAATTTGCCGGTAATATGAGAGCCGGAAACAATAATCTTTGGAATGCGGCCTGTAAGGTTAATTTAAACAGTGGAAAGCATAAAATTA
>JAQUOK010000439.1 GCA_028717165.1 Victivallaceae bacterium
TGAACGTTTTACGCAGTTACGAGCTGGCTTTGCTGGGCGCGGGCATGAATAATGTCATACCCTGCGGCAGCGGCATTCAAGCCGAAAAAATCGTCAGGGAGCAGAATATTGAATTGATTCTTCTGGATATGGTGATGCCGGGGATTTCAGGAGAGGAACTGCTCAATAAATTTACCGAACAATACCCGGAAATCCCGATAATAATGGTAACCTGCATTGACTCTCTGGAAGAGGCGATCAAATGTATGCAGAACGGCGCGGCTGATTACATGGCAAAACCAGTTGATATAGACAAGCTCCTGGCAAAAATATGCAAACACATGGAAATCAATGAGCTCAGACGGGAAAATAAACGCCTGAAAAACACTTTGCTTGCTGAAGACGGCTATAAATATTCAAAATCATTCGCACCGATAATCAGCAATAATAAATATATGTACATGCTTTTCCGTTATTGTGAAACTATCGCGGTCAGCAAACAACCCGTATTAATAACCGGGGAAACCGGAGTCGGCAAGGAGCTTTTTGCAAAAGCCATCCATGAAGAATCAAAATGTCCCGGCAAACTTGTTACGGTAAATATCGCCGGATTTGACGACAATATGATTTCAGATGCGCTGTTCGGACATACCAAGGGAGCCTTTACCGGAGCAATGGATAACCGTTCCGGAGTAGTCGAAGAAGCCGCCGGCGGAACCTTGTTTATTGATGAGATCGGAGACTTAAATATAGCTTCGCAAATAAAATTATTGCGTTTACTTCAGGAAAGAGAATATCAGCCGCTGGGTTCCGATAAGGTGAAAACTTCTTCCGCCAGGGTAATTCTGGCCACTCACAGGGATTTGCATGAACTGCAGCGGGATGAAAAATTCAGAAATGACCTTTATTATCGTATTTCAACTCACCATATAGAAATTCCTCCTTTGCGCGATCGGAGCGACGACATAATTCTGCTGTTGAATTTTTTCATCTCCAAGGTCGCAAAAGAACTGGGAAGGAAAGAGCCTGATTATCCCATGGAACTGGTAAAGATGCTCAAATCCTACAGTTTTCCCGGTAATGTCCGTGAACTCGAAGCAATGGTATATGATGCGGTTGTCAGCAACCGGGCAAAAGAGCTATCCGCAAAAGTATTTTCCGCGCACATAAAGCGCAATTCAGTATCCTGTAACATCCCGATTGCCGCGGACACCGATCTGGCGTCTTATTTTTCCCGTGTGACTTCTCTGCCCGGAGCCAAAGAATTGAACGAAGTGCTGACCCATGAGGCAATGAACCGCGCCGCGGGAAATCAGAGCATCGCCGCCGAAATGCTGGGCATTACGTCCCAGGCTTTGAACGCCAGATTGAAAAAAATGAAAGCTCAGTAATAAGCCGCATCCGGGATTAATCAATTAAAATATTTTCCTACTCCGGAGATTTTTTTGCCCTCATGCTTTTGCTGATTAAACCAAAATCAAGCGCAACCGGCAAGCTTGAGCTATTATTTTGTAAGGAGAAAACAAGTTATGAATCCCCTGTCCTTGCAAAAAAGTATGCCGACTGACCATTAAAGTTCCAGTTTTTAATTTTTGATTCCTTGTCTACTTCCATTTTATAGCCGTGTCGAATTTCAGTATAGATTCCAGGACGCAGACTTGTCTGAAAATTATCAACAGAAAAGTTTGCTGCGCTTTTATTGATTACAACTAAACCGGAATCCCCCCGCTGCCAAATCAATCTGTCAGTTTTTATATCTAACCATTTTTCCGATTTTCCCAGAAAAAGATTATGAAAACGAATTCCAGCCAGTATTTCCGGCCGGTCATAGCTTTCGTCCGGGAATACGTCAATTGCGGCCTTGGGATTTTTCATATCCACAAATACATATGGCAGCCCGTCCTCTCTTCCGAAAATATATGCATAAGCCAATGGGCGATCAAATCCGGATATCTGCCATCTGGAGTCATCCATGCCCTCCTCTTTGGGATAGGCGTATCCCCGGTCAATATCATGGTTGGTTACAAATGTTATGGCTTTTTCTCCAGCCAGAGCCTTACCGGAAGATGCCGGGGCAACAAGAATTCCCAGATCTCCGCCAGGCGAAAAAGCTTGCTTCATAGTATTAACCAGGGGAAAATCATAAAAATCCATATAAGGAAGCATGTCAGAATAAGGTTTCATTGCTGCCGGGTCTTTTCGCGATATCTCACAAAATACAAGGATATCGGGCGAAACATCTTTAAAAATGGCCGAAAGGTCTTGGGGACTTATGTGTATCGCCGCATCAATCCGGAAGCCATCAACGCCCAAAGAAAGTAATTTCTTCAGATAGTTTCTTAGCTTAATTCTCACACCGGGGCTGGATGTATCTAAATCAGGGAGATCGCCATAAAGCCAGCCGTTTTGCACTTCCTTAGGATTATTCCAATCAACAATTTCCAGAAAAGGATGAAAGTCTGCCGGGGTGAAATCCGGATATTTTTCTTCAATCATGACTTTTTCCCCGTTAAGGGTTTTGTAATTTCCCCCAGCCATATGGTTGATAACAACGTCAGCTATTATTTTGATTCCGTACCGGTCTGCAGCTATGTTCATTTGCCTGAATTCTGACTCATTGCCAAGAGGGCCGGATATTTTCCTGAAATCTACGGGTTGGTATCGGCCATACCATTTCCTGCAAAGTTTTCCCTGCTCATTGCTTTGTTGCGGCGGAGACACATGGATATGACTATAGCCATATTTTTTTAATTCAGGCAAAATTTTTTCTATATCACGATACTTCCAATTAAATAATTGTACGATAACGTTTGCTTTATGTGGTAAAGGTATGTTATTCACGACTCCTGGAATTTCATCGTAAGAGAACACTCCTAAACACAAAACGGCTGTAAAAACAATACACATTATGGATATTTTACTTTTTTTCACGTCACTTCTCCTATATTTGATTATGCTCGAGATAATGGCAGCCTGATATTGTTATACTATCGTTTGTCTATTAAAACAAAAAAATTAAATATTCTTCCCCAACAAACTTTGAAAATTATTAAGTAATATATATTGTTTTTTAAAAATAAACAGTATATATTTGAAAATAATAATTGCGAAGGAGAAATAAACCGGTTGTTAAAATGAAATAGTCAAAGTCATTAATTTGTTGACTGAAGGGGAGAACGGAATGATTTTATTTTATGTAATTGTCGTATTGTTAATAATAGGTTTCTTTGTTTATAAATTTGATAAATTTAAATTTTTCTTAAAACTCATTAAATCTCGAGCTTTTCTAAACAGTTGCCTTTTTATTATCAAAACCTGTGTTGTCTTAGCTGCATTTTTGGCATTTGCTCTTAGTATGAGAGAAACTGAATTCAACCGTTTCTGCCAGGTTAAACCTTTATTAGAACTGGAACCCTCACGTGCGCTGGATTCATTTGAACTGCATAATCATGGTGGAATCATATATTTTACCGGATGTAAATATAGCGAGAGCGCGGATAAACTGATCAAGACTCCGCGTAGATATGAAACGCTGAGAAATGGGCATTCAAATAAATTTTTACTTAAGAGTAATTTAAAGGTTGGCGAAAAAATCGTCTGTCAGTATAGGGACATTGACCTGAATACGTACATCGTTAATTTGATCGTTAAACAAGATGGATTTTATATAGATGGCGTTCCTCTATGTTACCGTTCCAAGCTTTTTGTTTCAATGTCCAGGCCATGGCTTGACGATATTACCAGTGCGCTTTTTCCAAAAGATTGGTTTGAGGAAGGAGAAGCATTTGAAGATTCTGTTCTTATTGCCAGATATAATGAATCACAAATGGATTCAAAAAAATAAAGTGCCATTTACAGCTATAAAAGAAATATAAATTTTCAC
>JAQUOK010000440.1 GCA_028717165.1 Victivallaceae bacterium
ATCTTTTTAATGAATATCGGTAAGTCATAATCTGAGTGAAAAAAATGGAGCGAGTGAACGGACTCGAACCGTCGACAATCACGTTGGCAACGTGATGCTCTACCAACTGAGCTACACTCGCACTTACTGCCGGGCTTTTACTTTAACTAAAAGAAGCGAAAAAGCAAATTGCAATCAATAAAAAATACGTTTTTTTGCCCGTTTAAGGAAATTAATTATCGAATGCGGCGTCGAACTGGATGTTGGAAGGCGCGAAATCAATTTTTTTAACAAATTCGCGGGCTTCCCTGGCACCATATTCGCGTTCCATGCCGCAGTCTTCCCATTCCACCGACAGCGGACCGGTATAGCCGAGGCGGTTGAGTTCGCGGATAATGTTTTCAAAATCCACGTCGCCGTGCCCGAGGCTGCGGAAATCCCAGCCTCTGCCGGGTTTGCCGAAATCCAGATGCGACGCCAGAATACCGGTTCTGCCGTCCAATTGCAAAGCCGCGTCCTTCATGTGGACATGATAAATGCGGTTCGGAAATTCCTGAAGAAATCTGACCGGGTTGACCATTTGCCACAAAAGATGGCTGGGATCGAAATTAAAACCGAATTCGGGACGGTTGTCAAGCGCTTCCAGAACCCGTTTTGCAGTAATGATGTCAAAGGCTATTTCCGTCGGATGGACTTCCAGCGCGAACTTTACGCCGCATTCGGCAAAAACGTCCAGAATGGGGTTGAACATGTCCGCAAAAAATTTGAAGCCGTCATTGAGCATTTTTTCGCTGGCAGGCGGAAAACTGTAAAGCATATGCCAGATCGACGAACCGGTAAAACTGTTGACGATACCGACTTCCAGGTTTTTCGCGGCCTGCGCGGCATATTTCATTTGCTGAACCGCCCAGCGGCGTTTGCCTTCGGCGTCTCCCGCCAGTTCCGGCGGCGCAAACATATCCGAACGCGGATCATTATTGGGGTCGCAGATCAACTGTCCGGCAAGATGATTACTGATGGACCACACTTTCAGGCCATTCTCCGCGAGGACGGCTTTCTGCCGTTTACAGTAAGCCGGATCTTGCGCGCCCTTTTCCACGTCAAAGTGATCGCCCCAGCAGGCCAGTTCCAAACCGTCATAACCCCACCCGGCGGCTTTCTGCGCCAGTTCCTTCAAGGGCAGATCAGCCCATTGCCCGGTAAACATAGTTACAGGTCTGCTCATAATTCAACGCTCCTTATTTTTTGTTAGATTATGACACGGATAAACACAGACACGGACGAACACGGACAGAGATGGACGGATGAATTTATAATTTTATCCATTTTTGCCCGGATTTCGCACTCTCGACGACTTTCCCGATAAACACCATACCTTCGATCCCGTCATCAACGCCCGGGAAGTCGAGCATCAGCGCATCGGGAGCCTCTCCGGCTTCTTTCGCGAGAACAGTATCCGCAAAATTGGAGTAGTGATTGGCGAACGCTTCCAGATAGCCTTCCGGGTGTCCGGCCGGTATTCGGGAACTGCGGGCGGCCGCCTTGCTGCAATTATTGACGTAATCGCTGCCGCGTTCCCATATCTCAGTCGCTTTGCCGATGGATTTTACCACCAGCTGGTTCGGATTTACCTGATGCCATTCGATCCCGCCTTCGGTGCCGTACACCCAGATGCTCAGGTTGTTTTCTTCGCTTACGGCTATCTGGCTGCAGTACATAACACCCCTTATGCCGTTTTCCATTCGCAGCAGGCAGTTGCCGTCGTCATCCAGCAAACGCCCTTCGACAAACGAATTCAGGTCGGCACAAATATCGGTTATTCTGGATCCGGTAATATATTCAGCCAGGTTGGCGGCATGAGTCCCGATATCGCCGACACAGCCCCCGGCGCCGCTCTGTTTCGGATCGGTGCGCCATGAAGCCTGCATCTGGCCGTCTTTTTCAATGGCCTTCGCCAGCCAGCCCTGAACATAACTGATGACGACTCTCCGGATTTTGCCCAGTTTTCCCTGTTTTACCAGGTCTTTCGCCAGTTTGACCATCGGATAGCCGGGATAAGTATGCATCAGCCCGAAAACCTTTCCGCTTTTTTCCACAACTTTTTTCAGTTCCATGGCTTCCGCGACCGTCATGGTCATGGGTTTTTCGCACATTACGTGGAATCCGGTTTCGAGCGCGGCTTTGGCAATCGGAAAATGCCAGTTATTGGGCGTGGTGACAGATACGAAATCAATACGTTCATTCGCCGGAAGCACCGCTTCAGCAGCAAGCATTTCCTGATAATTACCGTAGACGCGCGAAGGGGCAAGCTTAAGTTCTTCACCCATCTGTCTGCTTTTCACCGGATCAATATCAAAAGCTCCGGCTGCGACTTCGATTTTACCGTCCAGGCGCGCCGCTTTCCGGTGGACTTCACCGATAAAAGCGCCGGGACCGCCGCCGACCATACCCATTCTAAGTTTGCGTTTCATTTTTCTTGTCTCCGCTTTATTAAAAAATATTCAACTGTTTAAAATAGAGGTGAAAAAATACGGCATCAATTAACAAAAAGTATTTTTTTATGAAAAATCCTATCTTTTGAACATTCAATCCGCACAAGGGCGTTTAACGCTTGCCCGGATTAACCGGCAACTTAACGGCTTATTTGTTCAGCAAGGCGCCAATAATGTACATTTCCAGTTCTTCGTAATCCCTTTCCGCGCGAAGCTGTTCGATTTTCGCCTCGTCGAGACTGCGGCTTACCGCCAGCAGTTTCAGGAAGATGTTTTTGCTGTTGGCGAGATGCTTGCAGGCGACTTCAGCTTTCTGCGACCGCATCGCCTTGACATCAAGCCCGACCCATTCGCCGTTGCTGCCGAAACCGTATTGGTCAAGTATGCGCACCTGATTCAGAGCCCGGCGCAAATCGACGCTGCCGAAAGTTTTATCCTGGTCAAACTTCAGACCGTTCTGGTCGTTGAGGTGAACGCTCCAGAGTTTCTTATGAGCAAGGGCATAACCCATTTCATCGGACGGATCAAGTCCGGCAAGGAGCGCGTGAGCCGATTCAATAAGCGCCCCGATCCTTTCCGGAGCTGTAGTCAGGAGTCCCAGCCCGATGGCGTGTCCGATCGTCGGGATGTAAGTATGATCCATCGGTTCATTGGGTTTTGATTCGATCATAATGCGGATATCCGGGTCGTAATCCAGCATAGCCTGCAGGGCTTCGACTATTTTTTCAACCGCCCCGACGGAATCTTTGGCTTCCCGGATATAGGTACCTTCGCGGGCCAGCCACAGGACGATATTATCAGTTCCCAAAGCCTTGGCGATATCGATACAGCGTTTGCTGCGTTCGATAGCGTATTCGCGCAGTTTCGGGTCGTTGCTGGTGTAGCCGCCGTCAATGGTGCGCGGATCTTCCCAGAGACGCGGGGCGACGAATTCGGCGGTCAAACCTTTATCGTCAAGTCCGGCTTTTACCGCTTTCGCCTCGCTGATAATTTGCGTCTGGCTCAACTTGTTCATTTCCGGAACCGCATCATCATCATGGAATTGCACACCGTCAAATCCCAGTTCCTTATAGATTTTGAGTTTATCGTTAAAAGCGATCGACTCCCTGACTTGCGGGCCGAAGGGATCGGCTCCTTCATGAATATTCCAGGGGCCGAATGAAAATCTGAAAGTACCGCCCATGATAATATCTCCTTAACTGGTTGGAGGTTAAATATTATATTAGAATAGCATTTGATTTTTCATCGAACCTTAACGATATTATTAAAAAACAGCACGATATTCCAAAAAATTGAAAAATGAAGGCAATACAGGCATTAAGCAAAGACTTTTTCAGGGAAAACGCCTATCCGATCGCTCTCA
>JAQUOK010000441.1 GCA_028717165.1 Victivallaceae bacterium
TTTTGACGGCCTCCGCCTCCGTAATTTTTTCTTTTGAGCAATGCATAAAGGCTTTCTGGGTTCCAAGAGAACGCAGCAGTATCGTCAGGCGCCGCGTATCGATTCCGGCGATTCCCGGAACGCTGTTGTTTTTCAGCATCGCATCCAGTGCGATTTCCGAGCGGAAATTTGACGGCGGATTCAGTTCATGAACCACCAGGCCGTTCAAAAACAAGCCGCGTGATTCCATATCCGCCTCGTTACAGCCGTAATTGCCGATTTCCGGCGAAGTCAAAGTAACAAACTGCCCGGCGTAAGAGGGATCGCTGATAATTTCCTGGTAACCGCTCATGCCGGTATTGAATACCAGCTCGCCTACCTGGTCAACCGGCGCCCCGAAACTCCACCCTCGGAATATCTCACCGTTGGCCAGTGCGATAAAAGCCGGGCGTTCCCGCTGGATCTTCCAATTATACATTCTTTCAATCCGTTTGATTTATATTAATCTTGTTTCTCTTTACAAATCAGGTATATACTAAAAATCGACAACCGCGCAGTTGTCGACTCATTATATAACCGGCATATCGTATCAGATTCGACACAGCCTTATTTAATAGACATCCGGTTGCTGAAATAAACAAATCAAATCACTATAAAAAAGACAAAGAAAATGGACGGCTCCGCCAGAAGCAAATGACAAAAGTCAAACCGGACCGTAGTCTCATAAGTGCCGGGGAACAAATTTTCTGACTTTTAAACCTTTTTAAGCTCTTTATCTGATTGCTGCGCAATCAGATAAATGATATTAAAAGGTTTTATAAAAAAAGTTGGAGCGCGGAGAAGAAAAAAACGTTTTTTTCAAAAAGTGGTTTTGTCTTTCGCTCTGCTCAGGCTTACCCAAGTGGTGTCTTCCCCGCCTACCGAGTTATGAGACTGCCGTCAAACTGCAGGCGGTAAAATCCTTTTTATATCTTTTTTACCGCAGAATATTGAAATAATATCTTCGGGAGCTATATTAAGTTGTCAGCCGCTTAGCAGGCGGCAAATGTTTTTTAATTACTTAACAAGGAGACAGTAAAATGGCTGCAGTAGTAGATAAAGACACATGTACCGGTTGCGAATCATGCGTGGATGCGTGTCCGGTGGAAGCTATTTCCATGGACGGCAATGTTGCAGTAGTAAATTCTGATGACTGCATTGATTGCGGCGCCTGTGTTGGCGAATGCCCGGCAGAAGCTATTTCCATGGAATAGCAATATCCTGAAACACTTGTTTCAATATACGGAAAAAAGACAAGTTCCAATATCTTATCAGGAACTTGTCTTTTTTTGCATCTTCTGCACTTTATGCCATAAAACTTGCCTTTCCACCCTGATATCAGCTTATTCACCCGCAGCCTAGTGAACCCCCAATATGTCTTTTTCAAACCATAGGGCAATGCTTGGATTTGACGGCTACGCAAAGGTTTGAGCTTAACCTTACTTGAACGGCAGAAAGCACAAGTAAAATTCTTCCGTTTCATGCATTGGATTACTTTATTATCTTCAAATTTTAAAGACATGTGTTGAAATCCACGGATTTGCTGAGTACGATACATGAGGCCGGTTGACATTGAATCCCCTTTCATTTTTTTAGCGATTGATAAGAAGGAAAAAGTTGCCAGCCTATTTCTATTTTTCCACCCAAACAAGGCATCTTCTGCACTTTGTGCCATAAAACGGTTCCAGTGTCAGCTTATTCTTCTTATGCGGCATAAACCGCTCCTTTCAGTATCTATACGCTTCAGAACTTGACTGCTCTTTCAACGCTGAACAAGTAATTATGATTTGAAAATAAAAACTTTTATTTTCAAATTACACTCGACATAACAGTCAGGGTTCTAACACCTCCGGATTAAGATCACACCCTGATAGTATCATATTCCAAGCCTCGGCAAACGTGTCCTCGTCACATTCAGGTAGCGTTCAGGATGGAGTTCATTCATCTTCCACGCTACTAACAGCAGATACTCATAATGATCACCGGTAATGAGTGTTTTCCTATCCGGATTGCCCCAGCGTTTCCAATCAGGAATACGGGGTGTACTCTTTCCCGTTAAAGCCAGATATTAATAAGTGCAAAAACAACTTTATAGCATTTTAGCGAATGCCTGGCTAAATGGAACGCCTGGACTGTGCGCGAAAACCCAGCTGAAACACCGGATGACTTATCCCTGTTTCCACCTTATTTGGACAATGGTACAAGCTCCCTGTTTCGCATTTACGATTTCATATTCCCCGAAACAGGCGGGAACCAGCACTGATTGAAATTTTACGATTTCCACCCGCAATGAAGAATTCGTCTTTGACCGTAAAGCAACTTTTTCTCCAACCGTAAGCGTTAAAATATGCAGGAATTTCCCTTCCGTATCATTATCGGCCCGCTTATCAAAATGAAAACGCTCAATTTCAAAAGGCATCCTCGAATCGCTGGAATAACGATCCATCATGAATTCTTTTGTCCATTTTATGACTTTGGGTTTAGCCAGAAGATTATCTTTTATCCAGGATTCCCGGCAAAATTTGTCATTGTCAAAACTGTGATCAAGGTGCATTTTGCATGGTTTGCCGGTCATGGTTTTTGTGTTGTCATCCCATGAGTTGCGGGCATAATCGTAGGTAAAAAAACTGTATTCCGTCCCTGAAATACTGGGACAGGTATCCATTTCAAGTACCATTTGATTGCCGCCATGGGCATGAACGGTCCCCGGCGGGATCAAATAAAGATCGCCGACATTGCTGTCCCAGTTGGCAATATAATCCTTCCAGGCAGGTATTGGCTTGAGATTATTTGATTCGCGGCAAAGTCTTTCCCACTCTTCCATATCCGCAGAATCTTTATAGCCAAGCCAGGTGTTGGCTCCTTCATACGCTTCCGCTATATAGTAAGTTTCGTAACGCCCAAGAGGTTCTTTAAAGTGTCTTTTTACATAATCCGTGCCCGGATGATTATGAATAGGCATACTGGTTCGTTCCGCGGGAGCCGGCTTCGGGAAATAGCCGTCATCAAGCCAGACATCCAGGGGGAAAAGGTGAGGATATGTTTCATTCAGGTATCTGCCGACAAACTTCTCCGGGTATTGCATCAAATTGGTCATCGGCATTTTAAGCATTTCAACCCCGCCAAAATCAACTAATATGCTGAGTTCAGGACCGGCTAATTCATTCCAGGCGTTACATTCAAGCCCCGGCACTTCAAATAATTCCGGCAAATCCCTGTAGCGGTAAGCGCCCCAGGGGCCGGGTTGAAATATTGTAACTTCTTTTACCGGCTGTTCAACCAGAGTCTGTATTATCGTATCGTAAACTTTCCGCGGAACCAGCTTGAGCGTTTCAAGCGAGATGCCTTCTATCCAGAAGTCCATGTGTTTAAACGCAAATTCCTTTTGCCGCTCAAGTAAGTAATGATCACAGTAGTAATAATCTTTCCACTGGTAATGTCTATCCGGAGCACTTTCGCCAAACGGAATAAGCCGGCCGGCCCACATTTCCCAGAGAACCGGCTGGCGGGGTTTATCGAAATATATTCTTAAATCATAGAGTTCGTTCAGCTCCGGAACGCCTGCGCCACATCCGTAGACAATAAATGCATCTGTTTTACCCGTTTCCTTGGCTTCCTTAACCTCCGCAATAAACGCCGATACCAGTTCTTTATCTAACAGGTCGGCTATCCGTCCGTCCGTATTAACAACGCCAAAGCCAGGGTCATCGGTAACGGTGAAAGCGCTTTTGTAGGCATTAATTTGCGGTTGCGGAGGAAAAATGGACAATATATCCCGTATTTCAAAATTCAGCCCGGATTTTTCGGCGCC
>JAQUOK010000442.1 GCA_028717165.1 Victivallaceae bacterium
CGCGGAAAAAATGGAAACTGCGGTAAGGAATTGGAAAAATATAAAGCCGTTTGTCATAGCCGGGCCAATCAAATTTCATGAGGAATATTATAACGGCATGGTAAATGACATCACCGCTTCCGACGTGGCGGAAGCCTGCAATATCCGGACCTCCAGGATCTTCTGGAAATAATTGTCCGGTTCCTAAATCTGGGTTTGCCGGGTTTTGGTCCGGTTTGTGCCTGTGATCTGCGCTCGTCCGGATAACTTCACCCCCGGCGTTGCAATGCGGAGGCTGTGGTGAGAATATCCCCTGCCGGGATAGCAATGCTATCCCGGCACTTTAGTTTGGCTTTTTGAAGATAATCGCCTTTATATGTAAGACAATCAATTTTAAGCTATTTCCTTGCATATATCACCGCCTGTTTTATATCAGGAATGAATAAAAGCGGGTTCCAGGTTTGTGCAGGAGGTGCCTTGAAGCGGTTAAAATTAGTTTTCCATGACATTTCAGCGATCTCCTGCCGCATTATGGACAAATAGCGATTAGTTGAAGGACGGGAAAACGGCACTGTTTTCTGCCACTTCGGTAACGGTTCTTTATCAGGTCTGCTGATAGTGGAACGTCCGGCCAGCAGCAGCATGGAGTATGAACAAACGACAAACGGATTCCATGTTTCAACGGCATCAGGAATTCTGATCATAGCTTCATCCAAGCCCAGGATGTTCTTTTCATCGCGGAAATTCAGTTCAATCTCCCAACGCCAAAGATACCATTGCAGAATATCGACATCACTCAAAGTAGGATCAGTTGAAATGATATAGGCGGGGTTGCGATATAACAATCTGCTTTTTTGCGTCAGACGGTAACGCAGCGGCTGAACAACAATCAGTTTCAAATCTTTTTCTCCACTCAGTTTTGAGCGGACTGGGGAGATGGTTTTTATTCGAAACGTATGCATTTTATCCCCGGTGGCCGCCGATACTTCATGCCACGGAATATTCTCATCCAGCCGCATCATTTCCGGAGTTGCCAACTGTATTCCATAAACCCGTTTCCGCCCGCGCCCGTTTACTGTGTCCGGCAAGGAGAAAAGTTTGCCATCCTTACGAATGCGGCCGAGAAAAGTTGTTTTGGCGGGCAAATTGCGGCAAATCGTCTTATTGGTATAACCCCCGTCTCCGCTGATTATCAGTTTACGGTTGGGGGGAATCTGTTTTCGTAATCGTACCATGCGATTTACCGCCTGGCGTGGTAAAGCTTGCTCTTTTTGCTTTTTCCTGTATTCGATAAGTTCTGTTTCTCCAGCTTGTTTTCCAGGTTTTGTCGCACTTGGACAATGATAAAAATCCACTGGGATCGCTCGACAACGTCCATTGTTTTCCGGTAACGCCAGCGATATTTGCAACCAACGTTGACTCCAGACAAAATTGGCGCTGAACTTCGGTCCCAATGGATCCCGTCGCCATGACGTGCCGTGTACCTTTTTACCGGTTTTGCGCAGCAGCGTATCGTCCAACGAAGCCACAACCGAAGCACATTCGGGCAAGCTTTCAAGCACGGTCTTTCTCGGAACGTCAAATAATTTGCCGACATCAAATCTTTGCCGCTCAAACAAACGGTATGCCGAGCTCCAGTCCAAATTCGTCCGTCCGGCAGAACTCAATGCCCCGGCTATAGTATGCCGTCCAAAGTTAATCAGATTACTCAAAACCAGTTCTCCCGCATTTGTCCAGCACCGTTCCTGCGAAAAAGCCGGACGGCACTGGTTCCAAAGGCGATGAAACTCTTCTATCAGTCTCGTTTCGTTTTTTTTACTGTGGTACGCTTCGGCATGTTCGGGCGGGTCAGAAGCAGAGTACCGTCTTCGGCGACTATCCATTCCACTTCCTCGCTGTGTTCGAACTCAAGCGCCTGAGCCAATGCCATCGGAAAGTTGATGTACCACTGTTCGCTGGTTTTACGTTTGATCGACTGCACTTTCGTTTTGTATCCCATTTTTTACCTCCGGGTTGAAAATTGCTACATCTAGTAAATAGGCTAGATGTAAGTGAAAAGTCAAACCTGAAATGGAATATTTATGAAAAAATCGGAATTATTTTATCTAGATATTTCTAGCGAAAAGGCCAAAGTAAAGTTAACCGCCTGCATTGCAGGCGGTTAAATAACTTAAAAGTTTTTGCGGAAAAAGTTGGGGTGCGGGGAAGAAAAGAATTAGGTTTTTTATTTTCGAAGAAAATATTAAACCTTCTTGTACTGAGCCGGTATTATGCGGAGATTATGGGTGTTGCTTTTAGCCCGTCGTTAAGGATTATAAGGCGGTTTTGGCTTGAAAAATCATCGCCAAGTCGGTATGTTCTTCGCCGTAACCGTTTTTCTGTCAGAAAAAATCCGTTTCCCCGTTTTGTAAACGTATGAAAATGGCTTTTTTTCATGAAGATTCGGCGCTGAACTTCGGCGTTGACAGCAAAAGGCCGGGATGCGTTCATCGTCGGAAACGAAAGCATCCTGAAAAACCGGTTATAAACTGTTCGTGAATGTTTCACCAATCACCTCCCGGTGCTATTACGGAACTCGGAGGCGCCCTGGAATATGTGCCGCGGAACAACATCGGCATTCCGCATTTCGGACATATCAGGGGTTCAAGTATGAAATCTTCCAGTTCTGGAACTCTGGAATAGCGCGTCGTAAGGATCATGAGCCGCAGTTCACGAACAGTTTTTCTATTCGCCGAGGCCAACAGTCCATAATAGCGCGTTTTCTGGAATCCCGACGGGAGAACATGCCGCAAGCAGAGCCGTATGAATTCAAGTGCCGGAAGCGTACGGTAACGCACAACATCGGAGTTTGATTCGGTGTATTTGAAACTTACGTTCTCGCCGTCATAAGCGACGATATCCTTGTTCGAAATGGCTCCCCGGTGCATGTAAAATGCCAAATATTTGAAAGTCGACATGCCGTTGCCGACATTACGGCAGTCGCTTACCCAGTGTTTGTCCCAGGCGCGCAGTGGCGTTTGCGCATATAATTTCAGGTCTTTTAACGCTGTGCGCATTTTCCCGCGCACCAGGTCCGACAGGGGCGGAGCCGCGATCAGGAAGTCGCGGTTCCTGGGAAAGAGCCAGTATTTTCCGTCCGGGGAAAGCCCGCCGCCCGGCACCAGATAATGGATATGCACGTGATAGTTTTTATTCCGGCTCCAGGTCTGCAAAGTCGCAAGCATTCCGCCCTGTCCGCCCAGATAATGGGGATCGGCGGCCAGTTCCTTAATCGCTTCAGTTGCGGACCGGAAAAACGCGTTGAACACTTCTACCGGGTGTTTGCGGCAGACCACGTTCAGTTCGTGGGGCAGCGTAACCGTGATCATAAAATAGTTGACCGGCAAGAGATTCTCCTGTTGCCTGGCCAGGAATTTTACGACCTTGTCCTGTCCGCACTTCGGACAGTTACGGTTGCCGCAGGAAGCCCAGGCGAAATGTTCGCCGCCGCACTCCGGGCAGACATAATGCGCCCAACGCCCGATTTCTGGAGTTCGACAGGCACAGATGTCGCGTACCGCATGCCGCTGTTCCGGTGTGAGAACATATGGGTATTTATCGATGTGGTCGCGAAAAACAGTCGCGAGTTCCGGCATGAGCGTTTATCGGCTACAGCTTGCCCATGAGCTCTTCGACGGTCTTTGCGCCTTCCCGGCTGAGCTTCCTGGTAATACCAATTTGCTCTCATTGATAGATATTTCGATGGTTCTTTTGAGCCGATTTTTGCCATAAATCCTCGCGCGATACTCTGTATCGCTCTGCGGTTTATAACCAAAATCCATCTCAAAATCCGCCATCGCCATTATC
>JAQUOK010000443.1 GCA_028717165.1 Victivallaceae bacterium
ACATATCATAGGGCTTTATCCGCCTTTGAGCGGCGATATTAAAATATTCGGCTGCAGCATGGTAAACTGTCCGGACTGGAAGAAAGACGAACTTATGCGGAGATTCGGCGTTACTTATCAGGGCGGTGCGCTTTTCGGTTCCATGACGGTCGGCGAAAATGTTTCTCTGCCGCTGGAAACGTATACTGACCTGACCAAAGATGAAATAGCGGAACGGGTCAGGGAAAAACTGGCTCTCGTCGATTTGCAGGGAACGGAAGAAATGATGCCGGCGGAACTCAGCGGCGGCATGAAAAAACGTGCCGGACTGGCGCGGGCGATGGCTCTGGATCCGAGCCTTTTGTTCTTTGACGAACCGTCGGCCGGGCTTGACCCGATAACTTCGGTGGAACTGGACAGGCTGCTGTTGCGCCTGCGTGACAAATTCGGCACGACGATCGTAATAGTTTCGCATGAGCTGCCCAGTATTTTTGAGACGACCGATACTGTGATCATGCTTGACAAGAACACTAAAACCATTGCCGCGGCGGGAAACCCGAAGGAATTGCGGATAAACAGCCCTTCACCGTGGGTACATCATTTTTTAAACCGCGAGGAACACGATGTGACAGGCGACAATTTAAAAAATATGAAACAGGAGTTTGCTTATGGTTCAGGCAAATAAATTCAGATTAGGGCTTTTTGTTCTTATGGGAACGTTTTTATTCGTTTTCGGCTTGTTTATTCTGGGACTTGAGGATTTGTTCGTCAACAAAGCCCATTTCGTAAGCTTGTTTCCCGAGTCGGTTCAGGGGCTTACCGTCGGTTCCCCGGTAAAATACAAAGGCGTTCCGATCGGAACGGTGGCTAAAATCACCATTCAGGTGGAAGACAAACTTGTCCGGGTCGATATGGATATCAATCTAAGCGCTTTTTCCGCGGAGAAACCTATTGAGGGCGATGACAAGATGCAGTTGTTCAAGGAATTCATCGTCAAAGAAAGGGAAAAAGGTCTGCGCAGCCGCCTGGAATACGCGGGCATTACGGGGCTGAAATATGTGGAACTGGACTATTTTAAAGCAAAAATACCGGAAAATCTGATTCCGGCACCGAAACATCTCGACCACTATGCGATTTATGTGCCCTCTACCCCGTCTGCGTTGAAAGACGTCCTGAAACTGCTGAACACTTCATTGGAACGCATTGCCAAAATTGATTTTGAAGATCTGTCGAAACGCCTGGCTGCAGTTCTGGATGGTGCGGAAAAAATTGTTTCCGGCCCAAAACTTCTCAAGGCGATTGACCAGATGGAAGCCATGAGCGGCAACCTTAAGGAGAGTTCAAGGGTGCTGAAAGAAACCGTTACGCCGGAAAAGATGCGGGAAATCATCAATAACGTCGACAAAATCCTGGATAAACTGCATAAAATAAGCGTTCGCCTCGACATACAGCTCAAGGAAGCCAGGATCGCCGATACGGCGGATTCGTTCCGCAAAGCCGCCAACGCGGTTACCGAAAGCCGGGATATGATCTCCAATACCCTGCTGAAAGTCAATCAGGCCATAGACGCCTTTACGGAATTCCTGAATTACCTGAACGACGACCCGGAAGCCTTGATCAAGGGAAAAAGCAAAAAGAAAGTTTTGTTTAACAACGCGAAATAAATGGATGACATCAAAAATAAAAAATGGCGGATGCAACGCCTCGGTGATCCAGCGGCCGAAAACGCTGGTCGAGCCTCTTGACGGCTCGAAACATGTGTGCAACTTGTTGCGCCTGAATAAATACCGCTCTCGCCAAGCGAGGTCCAGAAAAAATCAGCGTAGCGTATTTTTTCCGGACGTTGAGCGTGCGAGTTTCATGAAAAACCTTGCATGCCGACTTTTGCCGGAACGACTATACTGTTTTCAAGCTCTTCTGTAATTGTAAAATATCTATATTTTTGGGTAAAACTCCCATTTTGACGGCAAGAGCGGCAGCGGTTCCGGAAGCTTCCCCCGTAGCGGCGCAGGGCGGGATAAACCGTACTGATGCCAGTGCTTCATGAGTCACGGAAATACAACGGCCGGCCGTAAGGAGATTGTCGATATCCTGGGAAAGCAGGCAGCGGTAAGGAATATCATATGATTTTAAACGGACCCAGTTTTGTTTGCCTTCCGGGGTATGGATATCAATAGCGGTACTGTTCCGGGCCGCGACATCGGGAAAAGTCCGTTGTTTGACCAGGTCTTCCTGAGTCAGGACATATTTCCCGATGATCCGGCGGGTTTCCCTGACGCCGATCCCGACCGAACCGCGATCCCGTCTCCTTGCATTTTCAAAACCGGGCACATATTTCCTGACAAAAGAAACCATTGAGGAAATCTGCCGGATGGAATCGATTTCGGCTTTGGTCAGGTCTTTCACATCTGTTCCGCTGACATCAGGGACAAATGAACCGCTGAGTTCGGCCCAGCCTTCATCCTTTTTGCCGTTCAGCCAAATGGTATTGTAAGCAAGTTTTAAAGCTCCTTCTCTTCGGGCTTTTTCTATCATTCCGGCAAAACCGCTCATGGCAAAAACATTTTTCTCATCGATGAATTCAAGGATTTCTTCCGGATGCATTTTCCTGTAGTTCCTGATGAACTCCAGCAATTTGTTTATATCTACTTCGTCCATGATCGGCCCGTATAAGGTCATGGCCTGGGTCTTCCCGTCTTCTTTCCGGCCAACTTCAAATGAAGTTCCCGCAAACGCCGCGATATCACCGTCCCCGGTCGCATCGACAAGCACTTTTGCAAGGAGCGCCTGACGTCCTGATTTACTTTCAATTATGATCCCGGTAATTTGCCTGTTTTCGACAAGCGCACCGGCTATCCAGGTATGAAAAAGAATATCGCCGCCGGCTTCCAGGATCATTTCCACGGCTGTTTCCTTCAAAATATCCAACCGGACTTCAATCATTTGGCCGCCGATCACTTCATTATGGAATTCCCTGCTGATGCCGTTCCTTTGCCGGAGAAGTTCGATAATCTCCGTCATGATGCCGGTATGAACCTCAGGATTATAACCGCCGATTACCGGCATCGGACAGGAAACTATGGTTCCGCCGAGAAAGCCGTATCTCTCAATGATCAGGGTTTTTGCTCCGTTGCGCGCCGAAGCAATCGCAGCGGCAATCCCGGCTATCCCGCCGCCGGCCACAATAACGTCATATGAACCAGATATTGGGATTTTCCTGGAAAACTCTGTTACTGTATTGTTTGTCATGATCATTTCTCCGAATTAAAATGTGATAAAATAATATTTTTCTCTTTAAGTGAATCGATTTTTTGTATAAGCAAATGAATATATTCAAGCAAATATGCGAATTCTTCCAAATTCATATCTTCAGTAATCAGACAAGACAAACGGGATAATTTTTCGTCAATATCTGGAGATAATGATTTATTTTGTTCGACATAGGCAAGACATTTTGAAAGTTCATTCTTGAATTCAGCATTCATATATTCCGGGGGAACCGCTGCCGGTTTATCAATAGCCGGAATCGGGATAAATCGCAGATTTTCAAAATTATCGCTTTCAAACGAAGAACTTTCAAGTTTCGCCCAGGTGGAATATTGCTTCCCTGAAGTATAGATATTACGGAATATATTAAAAGTACAGGAACTTTCCAGCGGATCCGGGCAGTTAAACAAAGAAAAAGGTATTATCATTTTTATCGCATAGCCATTTGCTTTTCTGTCGGCCAGCGCCGACCATTTTTCCGTACATATTTTTTCTCCGCCGGTAAGCTTTTTGCTCCATTTAGCGCCTTGGGTGTTTACTATGAATTGATACATGCTGCCGTTAATTAACAGAAAAA
>JAQUOK010000444.1 GCA_028717165.1 Victivallaceae bacterium
CGCAAAATATTGAAATAAATCTCCGTAGATAGTGACATTTTCAGCCATTATACTAATTACAGGTACTTACTTTTAAACAAATACGGAGATTTAAAAATGAGTCAGTTAGCAATTTACGGCGGACCTGAAACCATAAATGACGGCGACGTCAAACCGTGGCCGCCAATCGATAAAACCGATGAAAAACTTGTCCTTGACGCCCTGTATTCGCCGACGCAGGCGCGGGGTCCGCATAACCTGGCTTTCGAAAAAGAATTCCGCGAATACAACGGCAACGAATATGCCCTGTTCACCAACAGCGGCACCGCGGCGCTTCATATGTGCCTGGTGGGCTGCGGCGTCGGCGCCGGCGACCATGTGCTGGTCACCTCTTACACCTGGAGTTCAAGCGCCACCTGCATTCTGCACCACAACGCGATCCCGATCTTCGTCGATATTGATTTTGACACTTTCCTGATCGATCCGGATAAGATCGGAGCGGCGATCACCCCGCGTACCAAAGCGATCATCGTCGTCCAGCTTCACGGCCTCTGCGCCGATATGGACAAGATCAATGCCATTGCCAGAAAGCACAATTTATATGTAATAGAAGACGCCTGCCAGGCGCACGGCGCAATGTACAAAGGGCGTAAAGCCGGGACCATGGGCGACTGTGCGGCGTTTTCCCTGAACCAGAACAAATGCCTGAGCAGCGGCGAAGGCGGTATTTTCGTGACCGACAATGAAAAGATCTACCAGGGCGCTTCCAAACTGTGGAGTTTCGGCGAAACCGCCCGTCCCGAACAGAGCCGCGATTATCATGCCTACGCGCTCGGCTGGATGTACCGCAATAACGAAATAACCGCGGCTTTCGCCCGCGCTCAATTGGCCAAATATCCCCAATACTTCAAAATTCTCCGCGCCAACGGCGAATATCTGCTGGAAAACCTGAACGGCATAAAAGGGCTCATCCAGCCTTACGAACCGGAAGAATGTATTCACAACTGGTATAATTATAACCTGCGCCTGGATTTCGACGCCCTGGGCATAAGCGATGACAAAGCGCGGTTCCGGGACGCGGTTTGCGCGGCAATCCGCGCGGAAGGGGTGAAATGCAGTGTCTGGCAGCGCTTTATTTTGCCGGAAATGACCGTATTTCAAGCTAAGAACGCTTACGGCGGGGGTTTCCCGTGGAGCATACCCGGCGCCGACGAAGGCGTCGATTACACGCCTGAACTCTATCCGAACGCTCTGCGCTACAGCCGCTGTCACATGTCGATAGTCCAGACCTTGCGGGCGCCTAACGGCCTGGACATTGCCGCCAAAGTTGCGGAAGCGATCAGAAAGGTGTTCGACAATATCAATGAAATAGACCCTGATAAAATACTCAAATAATAAAAGGAAATTTGATCATGGGTAATTTGAAAATCGGTTGGGCTGTTCGAGACGTTTCAACGGACAAACCGGTCAATATACCGGGACAATTTTGCATGCGCATATCCAAAGGAATTCTTGACCCGGTCACGGTAACCGCGCTGTTTATCGAGGACGGAAAAGATATGGTCTGCATGATATCCGCCGACTTGGTCGTTATCAGGTCAGGACTGCTGGATGAGGTTCGGATGAAAGTGGCAAAACTTCTTCCCGGGTTTCCGGCCGAAAAAATCTTTATGAGCGCTACCCATACCCATGCGGGGCCGAATCACTATCGTGATACCGGATGGGATGAGAAGGATGTTACGACGGAAATCAAAATTGCCTCCGGCGACGAATACCGGGATTTTCTTTCGACTCAAACAGCCGAAGCGGTTGTCGAAGCTTACCGGGAACGCGTTCCGGGCGGAATCGCCTACGGCTACGGTTTTGCCACGGTCGCGCACAGCCGCCGGGTCACCTATTTCGACGATCTTTCCAAACGGCCCGGCGCGGTCAGTAATTCCACGCATGCCCTCAACGGGCACTCCGCGATGTACGGGAACACCGATGATCCAATGTTTGCCGGTTATGAAGCCGGTACCGAAAGCTTTGTCAACCTGCTTTACACTTTCAACCCGGAAGGCAAACTTACCGGCGCGCTGATCAACGTGCCGTGCCCGAGCCAGAACGATGAAGGCATAGACCGTCTCAGCGCGAGTTTCTGGCACGATACGCGCCAGCTGATCCGCAGGAAACACGGCAATATCCCAATTCTCGCCCAATGCGCCGCGGGCGGCGATCTTTCTCCGCGCCAGCTGCATTATAAAAGCGCCGAGGCGCGCCGCTATCATCTCAAATACGGGAATGATCCGAAGTCGCCTGAGGATTTCCGGCGCCGCGATATCGCCGAACGGATCGCCGTTGCCTTCGATGAGGTACTGGCGTGGGCCAAAAAGGATATTCTTACCGCTCTTCCCCTGACCCATAAGGTCGAGACGGTCATGCTTTCCAGACGCCTTATCACCAGGGATGAATATGAAGCCGATAAGGCCATGCTGGCGGAACTGAACAAGGATGAATTTGCCCGAACCGGGACCCCGGAGGAAAAATTGCGCCATGATTCCACCCTGGCGGCCGGCCGCGGCCGGTGTCAGCAAATCATCGAACGCTTTGAAAAACTGGACGCCGATCCGAAACTTCCGATGGAAATGCATGTTGTGCGGCTTGGGGATATCGCGTTTGCCACAAACCGTTTCGAGTTGTATATGGACTACATGCACCGGATCCAGGCGCGCAGTCCTTTTATCCAGACTTTCATCGTGCAGCTGACCGGGGTTCCGGGTGATGACGGCGGCACCTATCTGGCTACCGAACGCGGTGAATACGGTCGTGGTTACTCCGCCAGCCGCTACTGCAATATAGTATCGAGCAAAGGCGGCCAGGAACTGGTGGAAGAAACCGTTAAAATTCTGAAAGAAATCGCATAATTTTGAGGAATTAAAAAATGTTGAGCCCTGAAATAGGAATTCAATTGTATTCAGTACGTGAAACTCTTAATGCTGATTTCAAAGGAACTTTGAAGGAATTATCGAAACTTGGCTTCCGGGGAGTGGAATTCGCTTTCAACTACGGCGGAATTGCTCCCGCGAAACTCGCTGATTTTCTGAAAACCCAGAATCTTCAGGCCATCGGCATTTACGAGCGGCTCGATAATATATGCAACCCGAATGCCGAGGTTTACGCTCAAGCAGCCGCTCTCGGCTGTAAACACCTGACTTTGGGTTTCGGGCTGAAACAGCTTGAAGAAGACTTCGACAAATGCCTGGATACCTGCCGGACCGCCGTTAACACTGCCGCCGTTAAAGGTTTGACTGTCTGCTATCACGCCCACGCGCACGAGTTCAAAAAGCTGAACGGCGAATATTATCTTGATCTGCTGCTGAATGCGCCGGGTCTGGGAAAAATGGCTTTTGAAGCGGATACCTGCTGGATACAACTGGGCGGCGAGGATGTAATCGGCTATATGGAAAAATACGCCGACCGCATTCCGCTGCTGCACGTCAAGGACGTGACTGCCGACGGCAAAATTACCGAACTCGGCAGCGGGGTAATTGATTTTAAAGCAGTTGCGGATTTCGCCAAAGCCAACAATATCCCGTGGCTGAGCTACGAACAGGACGCTACCGACAAACCCGGTCTGGAAAGCGCGGTAATGAGCATTGAACACCTGAAAAACTGTTTGTAGAGGAAAAATCATGAAATTATGCATGATGACTTATACGATGGCGCGCCAGGGATTCGGCGTGGAGGATTTCATCAAAACCGCACTTGACTGCAAAATGGCCGGGATCGACTGGATTTCGACCTATGGACGCGATCCGGAAGAATTGAAAAAAATGTCGCATGACGCCGGGC
>JAQUOK010000445.1 GCA_028717165.1 Victivallaceae bacterium
GCGGGCAACAATAAATTCCCGCTCGGCTTTGGGCAGCAGGAAACTGCGGAGCTGACGGCGAAACTCGAAGGGTTGTTCCACTTTGACGAAAAAAAGATCGTCAACCCTGAACACGGTCCGGACAGGATTTTTTTTAACCGCAAAATCGCGCGCGAAATCCTCCCAGCGTTCAAACCAGCCGTGAAGCAGCGCGGGGTCTTCAATCACCCATTTCCAGTTGTTTATTTTTATTTTCCGCATGAGTTTCAGTAAAATTCGGGAGCTGATTATTTCTTTTCAACTACCGCCACCAGGAACTGCGTGCTTCCGAACCGTTTTATCTTTGAGATCAGTTCAGGATGATCCATAAATTTCCCGACCGCCCCCGGTTCCGACGGGATTTCCCAGATAAGATAACTGCTTTGAGCCCATTCGACAAATCTTTTGTCGGCCATAAGTTTTTCAAAATACTCTATCGATTCCGGATACGGCGGATCCGCGAAAATAATATCGGGCTGCGGCGCTTTCGTGCAGTAGGTTCCGTTCATCACATCAGCGGGAATTACGATTATTTCGGAATCAACCCCGGCTTTGCGGACTTTCGCCGTATTTTCTTCTATGGCAGTACAGTTGGTACGGGATTTTTCGACCATGACGACTCTTGCCGCGCCGCGGCTGGCAGCCTCCAGTCCGAGGCTCCCGCAGCCGGCAAACAGATCCACGACGTTCGCGCCCGTAAAATCACCAAGGCTGTCAAACAGAGCCTTGCGCGCCCGCGCCGAAGTCGGCCGTACGGTCAGACCCGGCGGCACGGCAAGTTCAATACTCTTAGCTGTTCCCGAAATTATGTTCATGCATTACGCTCAACTTTGCCGGATATTGTTTATTCCCATTCAATGGTGCCGGGTGGTTTGGAGGTGATATCGTAGACAACGCGGTTGACTCCGCGAACTTCGTTTATGATGCGGTTTGAAATGCTTTCGAGCACTTCATAGGGAAGCTTCACCCAGTCGGCGGTCATACCGTCGGAACTGTCGACGGCGCGCAGGGCGATCACATTGTCGTAAGTGCGTTCGTCGCCCATGACACCAACGGTTTTGACCGGCAGGAATACCCCGAAGGTCTGCCAGATATCATAGTAAAGTCCGGCTTTTTTGATTTCCTCCACGATAATTGCGTCGGCATCGCGCAGAATGTCAAGCGTTTCCGTCGTTACCGCGCCGATGTGGCGGACGGCCAGGCCGGGGCCCGGAAAAGGCTGGCGCATGACAACGTCTTTCGGCAAACCCAGCCGACGGCCGACTTCGCGGACTTCGTCCTTGAATAAGCGGGAAAGAGGTTCAAGCAGTTTGAATTTCATTTCCTTAGGCAGGCCGCCGACATTATGATGGCTTTTGATCATTGCCGCCGGGTTGCCGTCAATCGGAACGCTTTCGATAACGTCGGGATAGGTTGTCCCCTGCGCCAGGAACACGGCGTCCTCGATACTGTCGGCCGCCTTGTCGAAAACTTTGACGAATTCGTGTCCGATGATCTTGCGTTTGGTTTCAGGGTCATCAACCCCGGCAAGTTTGTTCATGAACTGTTCGGTGGCATCGACATAAACCAGTTCCATCTGAAAATTATCGCCGAAAAGTTTTCTTACCCGTTCGGCTTCATTTTTGCGGAGCAGGCCGTTGTTGACGAAAATATTGGTCAGCTGTTTGCCGATGGCTTTATAGATCAGCGCGGAAGCGACGGAGGAATCGACGCCGCCGCTCAAACCGAGGATCACCCGTTTGTCGCCGACTTTCTCGCGGATTTCACGGACGGAATTTTCGATGAATGAGGCGATTGTCCAGTTGCCGGTGCATTGGCAGATATTATGGCAGAAGTTCCTGATAACCAGTTTGCCCTGCGGAGTATGGACGACTTCCGGATGAAACTGGATGCCGTAAATATCGCGGTCGCCGATCTGGACCGCGCAGTATTCGGTATTGGAGGTACTGGCCAGCACTTTAAAGTCGCCGGGAGGCGTTTTGCCGACCTTGTCGCCGTGCGACATCCATACCTGGATTTCGCCCTCGAGGCCTTCAAACAAATCACCGCTGTCCAGAATTTTCATCATGGCTTTGCCGTATTCCCGCGCTTTGCCGGGAATGACTTCCCCGCCCAACGTGTGGATCAGTATCTGCAGGCCGTAACAAATGCCGAGCACGGGAATACCCAGATTGAAAATTTCAGGGTCGCATTTCGGGGCGTTTTCCTGATAAACGCTGCTGGGGCCGCCGCTGAGGATAATTCCCTGCGGAGCCTCCGCCCTGATCGCGGCGGCGGAAGAATGGAACGGCAGAATTTTACTGTAAACATTGCATTCGCGGATGCGCCTGGCGATCAGCTGGCTGTACTGTGACCCGAAATCCAATACTATGATAGTCTCGGTTTTTTCATTCATATCGGTAATTTCCATATTTTTATATTGTATTTTACACCAGTTATAATAGTTTAAAATAACGATTTTTAAATAGCGAATCAGTAATTTTTGCAAACATAAATTATAAGCAGGCCAGTTTTATGAACAACGATATGCTTTTCTGCTGCCGGCTGAAGGACGAATCTTCAACCCCCGGTCTTGCGGCGGAACTTTTGTCGGCTTTCGATTATGACTTCAGTTCCTGGGAGGATGTCGAAAACCATACTGCTTTCCACACGCTTTATTTTTCCGCTGAATCCGATGCTGCCGCCGCAAAAAAACGAATAGACGCGCTGCTGCCGGAATGGAAGGAATTCGGCGTCGATATCGCCGCAACGGAACTGTTTTCAATAAAACGTGAAGACTGGGCCGAGGTCTGGAAAAAATATTTCAATATCCTGCATATTTCAAAACGCCTGGTCATTAAACCGAGCTGGCTGAAATACCGCCCGGAGCCCGGCCAGAAAATCGTCGGGATCGATCCCGGCATGAGCTTCGGGACCGGGCAGCACGCCACCACTGCTTATTGCTTGAAAATGCTCGACGAATTGATTGCGGCAAAAAGCGTCTCGACTTTTCTCGATGCCGGTTGCGGGTCGGGAATATTGTCCATAGCCGCGGCAAAACTCGGCTGCGGGAATATTGACGCTTTTGACATCGATCCCGATGCGGTCATGGTCGCCGGGGAAAACATTGAGATAAACGGTATCAGACCCGGAAACATTTCCCTGCAAACCGCGGATGTCGCCGAATTTGACGCGGCCGGAAAAACTTATGACCTGGTAGCCGCCAATATTCTGGCGCATGTTCTCCGGGAAAACCGGGATAAGATAGTTTCGTTGGTAAAACCCGGCGGCAAACTGATTCTGGCGGGTATTTTGAGCAGCGATTTCGAGAATACTTCACAGCATTTCCGAAAAGCCGGCCTGGAACAAATCGACAGCTTTACCGAAAAAGAATGGACCGGCGGCACGTTCCGCAAAAGAATTTAACCGGTAAATCCTTACGTCGCTTTGCCCTTGAATTTTGAAGGGGATACTCCCATCACCTGTTTGAAGGTTTTTGAAAAATGGAATTCATCGTAAAAACCCAGACGGTGGGCGGCTTCCTTGATGCTTAAACCGTCTTCCCGGAGTAAACGGCAGGCCTGATAGATTTTTATCCTTTTCAGGAATTGCGACGGACTCAGTCCCAGTTCTTTTTTAAACAGGGCGTTAACATGTTCCGGAGTAATGCTGAATTTTTTCCCCAGATCATGGCGCGTGGGTGAAGCGGCAATATTTTTTTCAAGGAACATAGTCATTTGCCGGATGCGGGGAGATAATGTCCTTTCGCCCGTTCCTTCCCGATATTCGGCAAGCCGCAGCCACAATTC
>JAQUOK010000446.1 GCA_028717165.1 Victivallaceae bacterium
AAAATGCCTTGCAAAATATAACTTTTAACATTCATTTTCAATTTCCGTTGTTTCCTGTATAAATTAATTGGGACTAATAATATTTATCAGCATCACCCGGAGAGTGACGCCGACAAAAACAAACACTTTTCCCAGGCATCCATTAAGCCTGAAATCGGATACTAACTTATTCTTCTATATTTTTCCAGAAATCCTCGTCATTGGATAATTCCGTCCATCTACTCCAGGAGACATGTCCGTCCAGAAAGCAGGTATTTAGTCCGTCCTGATGTCTGTCCCCGATCCCATACGTGGAAGTCTGAGGAGTCGTTCCCGGCAAAGTACAATAATCTAAATTGCCATCCGCATCACTTTCAGTTGCAAATATTTTCCGGGCTGGCTTCTTTACCCTGCTTATTTTTAAAAAACGGGTTATATCAAGCCAGGTGCCCTGGATATAAAGATTGTATCCATAAGAAATGTTTTTATAATCATACGTAAATTTGCTGGCGGAAGGACATTTAAAAATATTCGTCTGTTTTATATATTCATTTATTGAACGGAACCAGTATGGGGAGTGCTTACTGTCGCCGCGCCACATCACGTAGCCATCATAATCATTCACATATCCGGACAGGCCCATGCCGATTTGTTTAAGATTGTTCATACATGAAATTGCCTTGGCTTTTTCTCTGGCCTTGCTGAGCGCCGGCAGCAGCATGGCGGCCAGAATGGCAATGATACCAATCACGACGAGCAATTCGATGAGCGTAAAGCGTTGCGTGGAACCTTTCATTTTTATTACCTCCCAATATTTGAATTTTAATGTTTTCTGATACCTTAACTCAAATTCCATATGTATACCTCCATATAGTTGTTCAGTTTCTGCCCGGCTTTAACCTCCGTTAACCTTTTTCACTTTTCTTTAGCATTTTCAGCAACGATTCTCCAAAATATTCCTCCTTTAGCATGTTTTTCTGTTCATGTATTATATTTCTCAATAGCATTGAAATACGCTTCTATATTTTCGGGCGGAACGTTCGACTCTATTTCATGGGTAACACCTATGATATACCTTCCGTGTTTACCCAGAATTTCAATACATTTACTTACTTCTCTGAAAACATCTCCGGGACTTCCGAACGGCAACACTTTCTGTACGCTTATTCCTCCATGAAAAGTAATCCGGCCTCCGAATTTCTTGGATAATTCCTCAATGGACATTGATTCAGACTGAACCGGATTTAAGCAGTCTACTCCAATCTCGATGAGGTCTTCAATGATTTCCATACAATTACCGCAGCAGTGATGGATTATCGGCAGACCTTTTTCCTTATATAACATGTTGATCTTCTTCTGGCGCGGCTTTATGAGTTCACGCCAAAGTTTTGGATCAAATAACAAACCGGTCTGTTGCGCGACGTCATCCCCGGTCAGCAAGCCATGAACCCCAAGTTCAATAAACCTATGTGCCTTTTCTATCTGATAGTCGGTTATTTTGTCTAGTAAATATTCAAAACCCCGTCTGTCCTGCAGCATATCGATAAGCGCATTTTCATAACCTCTCAAATATCTGACTCTGGAAAACAAAGTCCCTCCGGCCTGATTGGCGGGAACAAAAAGATTATCGCCGTTTTTTTTCAGTTCCAACTGTATATTATTGAATTTATAATTGTCAATTTCAGGAAAGATATACTCCTTTATATTGCCGCCTTCTAAAGGATGAATTGTATCAATAGCAGATTCTTCTTTGTTCCCCTCCAGCGGAAACTGCCAGCCACATCCCCACTCATCATACAGGTCGGCAATATTGTCTTTGGCTTTGATAAAGCCGACATATTGAGGTTCAATATAAATTATATGCTTATTGAGTTTTAACAGAAACTCTTCTTCGGTTACCTGAAAGGCGCGTTTATATTTATCCCTCGCCAATTTACTGTTTATCCAGGTTTCTACAGGCAACTTATCAACTGTTTTTCCTTGTAAAACTCTTAAAACCCGCTCTTTTTTAGTTAAAGTCATGGAATAATTCTCCAATAAATAATTGTCTTAAGCTACGGCAATATCCGATTGCCTATGTTTTGCCCCCACGTATGTAATTTCCTGAAGCCTTCGGCATATTTAGTCCCGCAACTGAATCCCAGGGTAAATGCTTTAGCTTCAACAAATTTCAGAAGGTCACGGGATTCGTATTTCGTATAGACATCAAGCTGGCTTTTGTGTTTCGAAAGCATTTCTAATTTCGTTTCAAGAGTATCGCTTATATCTACATATTCTTCGGGGAAAAACCCGGTTCCGCATACCGTGCTCATAAAATACAGTATCGGCATTTTCTCACAGGCGGTAAATTTTGATTCAATAGTCTGTGTAATACATGGTATTAAGGAATCACAAACCATTTTACTGACAACTTTGTGATCCGGATTTAAGGAGTCGGGATAATGCGTAATTATAAGTTGCGGCTTTACTTTCCTGATTATATCGGTGATTTTATTTCGCAAGGCCAATTCCTCCTTCAAACCCAAGTCAGAATACCCCACCCAAACCAGTTCTGCGCCAATCACATTCGCGGCGGCTTCAGCTTCCCTCTTTCTTATTGCCGTCATTTCCTGGGGAGAATATTGTCTGCCGTACCTCCCGTCCGTGATGCAGGCCATATAAACATTATAGCCATTCTGCCTATATTTTGCAAGTGTTCCGCCGCAGGATATCTCCAGATCGTCCGGATGGGCTCCTATCGCTAATATATTCATAAAACGTCTCCTATAAGCTCTTAACAATTTTTGAAATAAATATAAAATTCCTGGCGGCATTTTCATTGAATATGCCCGAACTGGTACCTCCCAGAATAAGTTTTTCCTTATCTGAATCAGAAACAATTGCCTGAACGATTTCCTTTATTTCATTTTTATCCTTTTTACCTAATATTTCCATATCATCCAGATTGCCCAAGAGGCAAATCCGGTTTTGGGTAATCTTTTGTGCTTCAGGAATATAAGTATCACCCCATGGAGGAGCTTCCAGAGGTTCCAGCAAGTCAATTCCCATATCTATGAAATCTTCGAGATAACGTTTAACTCGCCCGTGACAATGATAATGAACAATACCACCATAACCATGAATAATGTCTATCAGCTTTTTGTCATAATCCTTAACTAATTGCCTGAAGCCCTGCGGCCCTAATTGCGTTATGGCATATTCTGCTCCGACGATATGGAATACCTCAACTCCAAGCTCACATAATTGTTTTACATGATTGTTAATTCTTTCAGCCGCAATGGCAACAAGTTTAATGATCAGTTCAGGCTTTAAACCCCAGTTTAGACAAAAGTCTTCAGGAGAAAACCATGACGCCGGGAAACAAATGCCATTACCGTATATTCCCAAAACCACCAATCCATTATCGCCGATTTTTTCTTTCCAGTAATTATAGTTACTTAAATCTATGGCGGGCGGACTATACGGAATCGACATAAACTTCTCAACATCACTTTCATCTTTAAACGGAAATTCAACGGTTGAGGAAACTGCTCCGTATTGTTCAATTTTTCTGGTAAGTTTCCCTTTGGGGGTACAAAATGTTATATGACAGTGATTGCCTTCATTTTTCCTGTAGAACTCAGCGTTTTTACCGGCAATAACATCAAAGTCATGAGCAACGGCATGAACCGGAACAATAATATCCGTTTTTTCAACCAGTTCATTCAGCAGGTCATTTTTAAAAGGGTATGGTTCCTGACCATATAGAGTTTGCGGCCCCAATGCCCCAAACATAAAAGGAGAAACCGGGATATGATCTACTTTCCCGCCTTTTATTGC
>JAQUOK010000447.1 GCA_028717165.1 Victivallaceae bacterium
CGAATCCCAGCCTGGCCTGCATCCCTGAAGAATATTGATAGACCGGAGAATCTATGAATTCACCGATCCCGGCAAAATCAATTATATCATCCATGACCTTATACATGTGTTTCCTGGTCATGCCTTGAAGAACCCCGTTCAATACAATGTTTTCCCGGCCGGATAATTCGGAACAGAAACCCGCTCCGAGCGATAACATCATACTGACTTTGCCGCGGACTGAAACCTTCCCGCAACTGGGCCGCAGAATATTGCCGATCAAACTTAACAGCGACGTTTTCCCGGAACCGTTATGTCCGGTTATCCCGACAGTTTCGCCCCGCATTATTTTCAGATTGATTCCATTCAGAGCCCTGAACTTATAAGGGCAGCGCACATCTTTTATATATTGCGGCAGATGCAGGATTATTGCTTTTAATCCATAGCTCCGGCGATGAACAATGAAATCCTTGCTCATATTCTCTATTTCTATTATCGGCGCCGGCATATTATACCATCTCCGCAAATCTTGGTTCTTTCCACTTGTAAAACCTGTAGCCGATAAACAGTATCAGCAGACTTAATGCGAAACCGGCCGCATTGTCAATAATATTTAAACACGGAGAATAAAATATGTCCCGCCACGGCTGCAGAATATAATAAAACGGGTTCAGTTTCATAAAAAGCCGATATTTGTCCGGAATGGCTTTCACCGGGTAAATTATCGGCAGCAGGAAAAACATCAATTGAAGCAAAATCCCGATAATGCGTTCCAGGTCACGAAAAAACATATTTACCGAAGCTACCAGAAAAGCGCCTCCCAGGGTAATCATAATCAGGTTCAAGAGGACTATCGGTATGGACAGACAGGACCATGACGGCATGACTCCGCCGAATATCATCAGCACAATTAAGATCGGTATAGTCAAAATAAAATGCAGCAGTTCCGAAGATATGGTTCCGATTACTAAATAATACCGTGGAAACGTCGTCTTTTTCATTAATTCGGCATTGGCTATGAAAACATTGGTACTCATGAGCAGAGAACTGCATAAAAAATTCCAGATGAACATGCCGCTAAGCATATAAAGCAGATAATTATCAACTTTAAAACGCATTATCACGCTGAACGCAAAAAAATAAACCAGACTTTGCGCAACCGGCACCCCGAAACTCCAGAAAAATCCTAAAGCCGTTGAATTGTATTTCAACTTGAAATCTTTTAACACCAAGACAGCTATCTGGTCTTTTGCCAGTGCCCATTTGTGCAACATATATAAACATTTCCTTTGTGTTTTCATATTTTTCCAGACCATATAATATACCCAAACAGTGCATGGCGCAAATGCGCTATAATCCGCAGACGCAGACAAATGACGCTTTCCCTCCTGGAGAGGGGCGAAAGCGACAACTTAACGCCAGTTACAGATCTTTAAGAAGAACCAATCGTATCCGGCAAATTGTTTTTCTCCATCATTTGATTTGCAGAATTGACGGATTATATTGGCAATACCGAATTCGGATGACGTATGGTACCTCCAATTACCATCTGTCGGTTTGCCCGCTATTTGAACTTAACTTAATTTTTCACGGCTTCAGGTCTTATAAAACGAAATGGAATCGAAAAAAGTTAATGTCGACACTGCGGTCCGGGGAACAGCCGTCAGGCATCCGGCTGCCGCACGACGCCATGAACGGGTGCGTGAGTGGATTAAAGCGATCCGGGCGCGCAACGAAAAACTGCGTCAGTGCTACAGACAAAACAGTAAAAAAACGTTTTGCCGACAAGTCGGTTACGCCATGGGGCGGCAGCTTAAGAAACGCTTAAGTTATTTTTTGCTCGTGCTGAAAGAAATGAAAAAGCGCAACGCCGATTATAAACTTGAGGACCTTCATAGCCTGCTTGAAAACCATCCCGGCGCTAAAAGAATTTTTGTCCAGACCTTTGTAATGGAATATAATTACATCATGCAGCAACGCCCCCAGCACTTGGCGAAGGCGATGGCGAAGGCTGGCTTCCTGGTATTTTATATGGACAATTCTCCGGACTGGAAACCGGGCTTTACCCAAGTCGGTGAAAACATCTTTATTGTTTCCGGCGTTGACTGGAATTGGCCTTTATCCTTGGAAAACGCCGTAATCCTGACATATCTGAACACCTCTTTTCCTCTCGAATGGCTGGAAACGGCGGGACGGGATAAAAGCCGTATTTATATTTTTGAATATGTGGACAAATTTGATCCGAAGATCCATGGCCGGCAATATGACGAATTCACCAACAACCTCCGGCGCGCCCTGAAAAATCCTGATATCTATTTCACGGCAACCGCTTCCGCCCTTTATGAGGATATTATAAGAAAAGGCGGCGACCGGGAACGCGTCTGCCTGCTGACAAACGCAGTTGACATTTTTCATTTCGACAGGCAGGCGATCCGAAAAAGTAATAATATCCTCAGGAAAAAGCCTGATGACGTTATTATCGGATATTTCGGCGCGATTGCCTCCTGGCTGAATTTCGAACTTATTCGCCGTCTGGCCGAGACTTATCCTGAATACAAGTTTGTTTTTGCCGGCGTTTGTTATAACGGCGGCTCGAAACTGCTGCCTGAACTTGACAATATCATATATCTTGGCCCACTCGATTACCTGCTGCTGCCGAATATCGCCAGTGAATTTGACGTCGGCATTATCCCGTTTGAACCGGGAGAAATCGCCCGCTGCACCTCACCGTTGAAGTTGTTCGAATATTTCGCTATGGGAATTCCCGTGGTCGTTACCGAGGATATGCTTGAATGCCGTCGCTATCCCGAGGTTTTGGCGGGAGAAAATATCGATTCCTTTATCAGTCAAATTCCAGTTGCCCTTAAAAAGGCCTCGGAACCGGAATTCCGTCACAGACTCAGAGAACTTGCAGTGCGGAATTCGTGGAGCTTGCGGGCGCAAAGTTTGACAGATTTTATCCTTAAACATTCAAACCGGTCAGAGGCTTGTTGTGAGTAAAAACGCCGCAAAAAAATTGTTAATAACCTACGGCACCCGTCCCGAAGCCATAAAACTGGCCCTATTGATAAAACAGTTAAGCCGAAATCCGGCCTTTGAAATTAAAACCTGCTCCACCGGACAACATCTTGAGATGCTGAATCAGGTGACAGAGTTTTTTTCCGTTAAAAGCGATTTCAATCTAAATATAATGCAAAAAAATCAAACCCTTTCCTCACTGACCGTCAATATTCTGGCCCGAATGGAAGATGTCTTTGCGCAATGGCGTCCGGACCTGCTGATCGTGCAGGGAGATACAAGCACGGTTTTTGCCGCGGCGCTGGCCGCTTTTTATCACAAAATCGATGTGGCTCATGTTGAAGCCGGGCTTCGAACGGGAAACCCTTATTCTCCGTGGCCGGAAGAGATCAACCGCATACTGGTGACGCGTCTTGCCAAATTTCATTTTGCGCCGACATCGCAAGTAAGGGAAAAACTGATTCAGGAAGGAGTCCCGGAACAAAACATTGCCGTTACCGGAAATACGGTAATTGACGCCTTGCTCTATTCGCTGGACAAGTTACAAAACTCGCCTGAACTGCAAAATAAAATGAGAAGTAAGTTTTCATTTCTCGACCGGCGGCGGCACCTGATCTTATTTACCGGACACAGACGTGAGAATTTCGGAACAGGTCTGTTATCCATATATCGGGCGATCGCCAGACTTGCCGGGCGGCCGGACGTCCAGATTGTTTATCCGGTTCATTTGAATCCTAACGTTCGGCAAGCAGCCGAAGCGGAACTGAGCAATATTAAGAACGTGCATTTGATAC
>JAQUOK010000448.1 GCA_028717165.1 Victivallaceae bacterium
GCCGGTACCGACCTTCATCAGTATCAACGCGGTGAACAGAGTCGTCAAATTGGCGTCGATAATGGTAACAAAAGCATGCTGATACCACTGGGCGATCGCCGTAGACAGGCTTTTGCCTTCGCTGAGTTCTTCGCGTATGCGCTCGAAAATAAGGACGTTGGCGTCAACCGCCATCCCCATGGTCAGGATGATGCCGGCGATACCGGGCAAAGTCAGGGTCGCGTCAAAAGCGGCGAGCGCGCCAAGTATCAATACCACATTGACCGCGAGGGCGAATACCGCCACCAGCCCGGCGCGCAAATAGTAGACAGCGATAAAAATAACCACCACAAGCAGCGCGAGGATACCGGCCCAGATACCGTTGATGACATTGGCTTTTCCCAGCGTCGGGTCGGTATTGAAAATACCTTCGACTTTGATTTCAAACGGCAGACTGCCGCTGACCAGAGCATCGGAAATGGCTTTGCATTCTTCCTGGGAGAACTGTCCGGTTATCTCAGCGGAACCGCCGGTAATGGCGCTGTTGATCACAGGAGCCGAATAGAGTTTGCCGTCAAGAATAATGGCCAGCTGTCTGCCGACGTTGTCGGCGGTCAGCTTCGCGAAATGGTTTCCGCCCTCGGTATTGAAACGCAGAATAATCTTGCGTTTGCCGTATTCGTCAAGGGTCGGAAAAGCGTCCGTGATGTTCTTGCCGCTCATGGACCAGCGTTTTTTGATAAAATACAAGCTTACTTTGGCTTTCTGCCCTTTGCGGAATTCCTCCATTTTCATGAGTTTATAACCGCTGGGAACCGTAAACGATTTCGGATCGGACTCATATTCCCGGATCAGCCGGACATTGTCTTTGTGAACCAGGCAGAAACGCAACTTGGCGCTCATTTTGATAAGCTCGAGCAGTTTCAGTTTTTCATCTTTTGAAACGACCGGCACTTTCAGGGAAACATAGTGGCCGCCGGCCGGGGAAATTTCCGCTTCAAAAATTTTCTGCGCCTCCATTCTTGAACGCAGAGTTTCAATAGCCAGATCACGGTAATACTGGAATCTTTCCTCCAGACGCTGTCCGGCCTGTTCCACACTGTCTTTCTTGTCCTTGGATTCTTCGCTGACGTCTTTCAGGAAGTCTTTATCCGGCACGAGTTCGAGCAGGAATTCAACTCCGCCGTTCAGGTCGAGCCCAAGCCGTATGGAACTGCTCGCCTTCTGGCGCACAAAACTTATTACGTCGCGGTTGAATTCGAGTTTATTGCCTTTACCGTCAACGAGAGTTTTCAATTCCACTCCCGATCTGTTGGCGGCTTCAAGCAGGGCGATTGAAGGATACATGTCGGAATTTTTCGTCTGTGCCGCTTTGGCTTCCGTGATAAGTTTCGCCGCGACCGGACTGGACGGGTCTTTCAGCATGGATTTGAACGTATCGTAGAAATCCAGCGGGGCAAGCGGGCTTATTTCAGAGAAAAATATAACGATAATGATCGCAAAAATGACGGTTCTTAATAAAAGCGGACGTTTATTCATGGAGAGCCTCGGGTTACTGGTTTTCTCAGGTTATTCGTTTGCGGCGACATCACCGCCGGCACCAATGGTACCGTTGACTCCGCCTTTCGTGACTTCGATATTGACCTTATCGGCAATTTCAACGATAAAGGTTTTGTCCTTTACCGAGACGACAGTTCCATAAATGCCGCCGCCGATGATAACGTCGCTTCCCTTAACGATCTTGTCGATCATCTCCTGGCGCTTCCGGGCCTGCTTCTTCTGGGAACGGTACATGAAATAGAACATAACCGCAAAAATAACGATCATCGGGACAAGACTTATCATACCGCCCGCCCCCTGTGCGCCTGCCGGACATGCCCCGTCCGCCGCCGCAATGGTAATGAAATTATACATATTATCTGCCTTTTATTTAATTATTTTATTCTGCTACAGTTATAAAATGAATAAAAATTTACACCGAAAAAGGCGAATCTCAAATAATATTTGAAATCCGCCACGGTAAAATCACTTATTTTTTTTAGGCGGCACTCCAAGCAAAGTCAGATGTTTGGTAAAGTGCACTTTCAATCTTTCGAGATATTCTTTTTCAAATTTATGCATGGCTTCAAAAAATAACGGCCTGATCGTCCTGTCATTCAATATCGGCCCGTAAGTAATATGCAGAAGCTGCCTTGCTTCAGCCATTTCCATAAGTCCGGGCAAATCCTCATCGCACAGTTCGTCAACATCGGGAATTTTAGTTATATCGGCGGTAATATGATAAAGCGCCAGCATTTTATTAAAATTATCCAGAGCGCATTTATGCATGACCCGATAGAGAACCGGGTCATTTTCAGCGATTACCGTTACCGCTTCCAGCCAGCTGGTGCCGGCAGTCTTAACATGCAGCCGCATGCCGGTCATTTCCCCTATTGTCGGGTAAACCGTGAACTTGTCGCTGCCGGAATGGATAGATACCTTATAGTCGCCGTTATTCCGGGCAATGTCCGCATGCACCCTGAACTGGCGGTCAAATTCTTCAGGATCGCCGATATAATCGATGGCTTTCTGGAATTCACCGATAAAGCGCGGAGCCAGTGAAGTAAATTCAACTTCGCGACAAACAAGTTCCCTGGCAATGAACAGGTGGTGAGCCGGAAGAGTGGGAGAAGTGGTTTCATCAATAGATATTTCCAGGTCGAATTTAGCGCCGCGCCTGCTGACCAGATGGCGATGGACTTTATCCGCGAAATCCAGCGCATCAAGGTACATTACGGCGCAACGCCTGGCGGTAGGGGCGTCAAAATCGATAATGCTCTTTCCGAAAGAGAATTTCCGGCCGGCATAGTCCGCTTCAATGCGTTTTCTCGCAGCAGGCGGAAGTTTAGCGTAGGCCTTGTCAATTTTATCCTGCTCCCAGTCGCCGGCGGCGGCGTTCATGACTTCCGAAAGGTCAAGCGTGATCATCGGCATATCCGCCGCCAGCGCGACATCGATATCCTCGATGGTCTTCAAATGATCGCCGTCGGCGCCGTAGCCGTCCTTATAACCGCACTGAAAGACCATAAAAGTCGCGTCATCGACGACCTGGCGGTAAGTTCTGCCGGTCAAATCGAGTTCACGGATGGACTGCTGCGCAAGCACGGGAGTCACTTCGAAATTCTTAACCGCGGCAATATGGCCGGCGGCAGCAAGCCCCAGGCGGTCACCGCAGCCGATCGTGGTTTTACGGTCGCGAAGCGATACCGGGGCAGTCCACGGAAAATGTTTGCGCAGAACTTTGGCGTTATGTTCATCGAGAGAACATTTACGGGCAATCGTATCGCTGTCACCGATCTGTTCACCGGAAAATTCAGCGATAATACCGTCTTCCCGGTTTGAAAAAACCATTAAAAAGCGGTTTTTGTGATCACGGAACATGGCCACGATCACGTTATCTATTTTGTGAATGGAATTTTTATAGAAGGACAGACTGCTGTCGGAAGCTTTTATATTCTCCCTTATTTCATTCTCATGGGAATCAATTACGTCTGAAATGCTCTTAATAAGTTTTTTCATGGCGGCTTTGTCTCCTTAACATGGCCTGTCATGTCATTTTTTTATATTTTTTTAATTACACAAGACCTACTATATGATACGCAGCGAACTATTCAAGTTAAAAAATGGATAAATTGAACTAATTAACCACAAACACCTCTTAGATGTAACGGCATAAGCCTGGAAACGGGAAGCATCAGACTCAATTATGCGCCGATTCTCAATACTCCGGGACGGTTTCCGCTTTTGACGG
>JAQUOK010000449.1 GCA_028717165.1 Victivallaceae bacterium
GAAATGCGGCTTTGCTGAAAACCATATCAGCAGCCCCGGCGGCGTGCTCATAGTTCAAAAATCCGGAATTGACGAATTCGATATTCGTTATCCCCTGCCCCAGGGCTTTTTTCCGGGCGCAATCCAGCATAGGCTCGGCAACGTCGACCGCATATATTTTTTTGAAATGTTTTGCGGCGGCAACGGCAAAAGCGCCGGTACCGCATCCCAAGTCAATCAGCGTCATAGTTTCCGGCTTGTCTAAAGCCGGCGCCTTAAGCAGATCAGCGACTTCCTGTTCAAAATTCCTGAATTTCTGATGCTCTTCATCATAAACGGCAGCCTGAGCGGTATCGGAATAATCGACCCCGCAATGCTTAAACTCATTAAACATCCATTCGTTCATCATTTTTCCCGCCTGTAAATTAAAAGGTAAATTCGTCGTTTTCTGGATTTGCGGCAGCGTTTTTGCGTTCGGATGACGCGTCGAATTCCTGCCATTCGCCGCCTGTTCCGTTGTCCTTTACCAGCACTTCTATCTTCTTTTCCAGCTTTGACAATTTCTGCCGGCAGTGCCTGGCTAAAACCGTACCTCTTTCAAAACATTTTATCATCTCGTCAAGCGGCAGGTCACCCTGTTCCATGTCTTCGACCAGTTTTTCAAGTTCCTCCAGCGCCTGTTCGAAAGGCATGTCCTTACATTCCTGTTGCTTGTCATTATCCATAAATCAGCCCCCGGTTAAAGATTCAAATAAAACGGTTTCACCAGATAAGATAGGCATATTATGTGAGCTTTCAAGCGGAAAAATTCAATTTGAACATGATTCAGCGCCGCGGCCGCCCGGTTTTCCCTGTCTTTTGCACCCTGAAATCTTGCTTTTTAGGGAAAAGAACAGTATTCTTTATATAAGCGGAAAGATAATACATGAAGGCGTATTGATGGATAACTCAGAAGGCATCGGAAAAACAGGAGAGACTCAGGCTCTTCCTCAAAAAACGGTCCTGGCGGAAAACAACATCCATGCCACCCAGAAAATTGATATCGACGTGAAAGAACTTATCGGCGAAAGCAGCCTGCTCACCAAAACCAGGATAAGAAAACGCATATTAAAAAACTTTGCACCCAGAAAATCGATTTTTTCAAAAAAATATATCCCTGACGACTACGTGAAATCAGACTCGCAGGTCTCCATAATAAATTCAATACCGAAACTTGAAAATCAGCTGCAACTGCAGGACATCACCAGTAATTATTCCTTGAAGGAACAAATCGCGGAAGGCAGCCAGGGAACCGTCTGGAGCGCTTTTGACAAATCCCTGCGGCGCGACATCATCGTAAAATCATCCAAAAGCCCAGGCGAAAACGAAGACCCCAGGGAAAATAAAAATTCATTCGTCGCCGAAGCCAGAATCATGGCCCAACTGGACCATCCCTCGATCGCGCCCATCTACGGAATGTATTCCGGGATCAACGACAAACTCCACCTGACCATGAAACACATCCACGGGCAGACTTTGCGGGACTATCTGGAAAACCTCATAGTCTTATATGAACGCGACGGCATAGCCGGGTTCGATGAAAAAAGGTCCATCGCCACCCGCATAGATTACCTGATCAAAGTCTGCGAGGCTGTCGATTACGCTCACTGCAAAGGCGTAATTCACCGGGACCTTAAGCCGGAAAACATAATTATCGGCAACCACAGCGAAGTCTACGTCATGGACTGGGGGCTGGCATGTCTGCTGAAACCCGAAGAAATAACCGATGAAACCCACATGACTGAAATCGGAAGACATATGCGGAATGAACTGGTCGGAACGCCCTGTTATATGGCGTCGGAACTTATCAGGGGCGGCTTGTGCAACCAGCAATCGGATATTTTTTCGCTCGGCATGATTCTCTTCGAAATAGTTACTCTGGAAAAAGCCGCGCTCGGCGAAACCGTCCGCGATGTCCTGAGAAATATTGTCTGCGGCAATTATCGCAGCTTCCGGCACCGTTTTCTGAAAAGCAGGCTTCCCGACGATCTTAAGGCGATTTTCATCAAAGCCACCTGCAACTCCCTTTCCCGGCGCTATCAAAGCGCCCATGATCTGGCCAGAGACCTGAAAAACTATCTCAGGCGCAATGAAACGACCGCCAGGCCGGATAACCTTCCAAGAAAATGGCTGCGCGCCATAAGCAACCATTCGTTCCTGGCCTCTCTCGCCATATCCGGTTCCCTCTTGTGTCTTACGGTTATCATCATTTACGGACTGCACAGCAAAAACACCCTTATAACGGCCCAGAAGACACGGGAATCAATGCTGGCCCATTTCCAGAATATGGTATTTGAAAGTGCCAACGATCTGGATTACGCATTCGCTTATTTCCAGTCCAAACTTATCGATGCGGCCAACCGTGCCGAATACGTTTTCGGCGCCGACAAGACAATGAGAGCCGGAATCACTTTCAGCGGTCCCGATCCGGATAAAAAAACTTATGTTTATTCCGCAAGTTACGGCGCCAGATTAAACCTCCGTCATGCCTTGCTGTACGATGAAAACGGCAAAGCACTCGACCCGGAAACCAGAAATATGCTTGCTCTTTCCGAAATCCTGAAACATATGCTGCTGACCGGCAATGCAAGATTCAACCACAGAAAATGGAAATTCGTCACCCAGGCAATGCTAAACGGCGAAGCCCCCCTTGCCCGGAATTTCATCGCCTTCAGAGACGGCACTGTCCTCGCCTACCCCGGCGAAGAAAAATACGTTAAAATTTACGCCCCGCAAAAACGTCAGTACTGCCGGGAAGCTTTCGACAAGGACGGGCTAAGCTGGTCGCCGCCGTTCAGATGCCCGGACCGGCCGCAAATATTCATATCATGTTTCCACAAAATATCCGGCCGCAGCAGCCGGGAAAAAGCGGTTATCGGCATGGATATAAACCTGGAATATATAAGAAAATATCTGCTCAACAATCCGGTTCCGGGAATAAAAAAATATATCATTACCCGTAAAGGAGATATAATTGCCGCAAACTATTTCGATTATAAAACGGCCCAAACAGATCCTAAAACAAATGCCGTAATCCTGAAAAAATTCCCCTTTCTGAAAGAATTCAGGGAAACCATAATCGCCAAAAGCCTGCAATTCAAAGTACTGAACAGAGGCAGAACATATATATTAAGCATGCGGCATATCGTACCGCTTGATTATTACTACATTGAACAGATTTCCGAATCAGATCTCAAAAAAGAACACTGGAACCATGCTCACTGAACTTTTCAGCTTTATTTCAGGTTCTGCACTGAAAGTGCACGCCCGGAGGACTCTCCCAAGGAGAGCCGAAGGTTGAGCGTAAAGGTGCAGGGTAAGGCGCAGAGATGGTTTGCCCGCCCCAAAAAGAAGAAAGCGCAAATGGCCGGAAATAAGAATGTAGATTTTATGGAACAAAGTGCAGATGCTTATTTCGTCAACCTGTACAAAATACATTCCCGGTGCCCCAGATCTCCCCGCGCAAGCTCCTCCAGGCGTTTTCTTACTTCCGGCTTAACGGATTTTATTTTATTGGATTTGAAAACGATCAGGGTATCGGTCGGCAATTTCAGCAGTTCCTCATTTTTTCCCAGGCCGACAAAAACCGGAATATAATACCGGTTCCGTGGCAGATTGATCAGGTATTTCAAGGCTTCCGCGTCACGGTCGATTCCGCAGAAACACAATTTACCGCCGGCCGGGCGCAGGCTTTCAACCTTTTTCACAAATTCATATGAAGACTCCCTGTAATTCTCAATCGGTTCGAT
>JAQUOK010000450.1 GCA_028717165.1 Victivallaceae bacterium
TTTTATGTAAAAACCTTGAATGCACGCAAGCGAACGCCACCAGTTTCGCCTCGTTTTGAGGCCGCAAGAATTGAGGCGTGGTTACTGACCGGAAGCATATGCCCGGCATAATCCCCGCCGAAAAAGTTTTTTATCCGCGGCATCAGGTCATCATGCGCCGGCGAGGAAAAAATCCTTTTGCCGTCCATTATCAGTTCAAAGGCAATTCCCGGATAAGGCAGGCTCAGCATATACAAGGTTTCCTGGATATGGCGGTCTTCGGTGGCGTCGGCCCGCAGGAATTTGCGGCGCGCCGGAACATTGAAAAAAATATCCCGCACCTCGATCCTGGTTCCCGGAGCGCAACCGGCTGGCTCGGCGTCAAGCATCCTGCCGCCCCTGACATTCACCCCGAAACCCTCCAGCGAATCATGCAGTCTGGTTTTCAGTGAAAAACGCGATACGGAAGCAATGCTGGGAACGGCTTCGCCGCGAAACCCTAAAGTCATGATATTGGCGATATCCTCCGCGGATCTTATTTTGCTGGTGGCGTGCGGTTCAAGACACATCATGGCGTCATCCTGATCCATACCCGAACCGTTATCCGTGACGGCAATCAGTTTACGCCCCGCCTTTTCGATTTCGACGACTATGGAGGAAGCGCCGGAATCAATAGAGTTTTCAACCAGTTCCTTGACTACCGACGCCGGGCGTTCGATAACTTCCCCGGCGGCAATGCGGTTGCTGATATCCTCGGACAGTATTTTTATCTTACTCATTTTTTATTTTCCGGTTCTTTATTTTCCGGAGCGGCCTTTTTATGTTTCTCCGCCAATTCCGCATAGGCCTTTTTTAAAATATCCTTGAATTCCTTTTCGTCCCGGATATTGTCAAGCGCCGGATGGCTGGCAACCGTAATCACTCTCGGCCCCAGGATCCTGAAAGCTTTCCTGAAGGAAGCAAGCGCTTCCTCTTTTTTCCCCAGCTTGGAATAGGCCCCCGCCAGATTCAGGGCAATAAGCCCGGATTCAGGATCAAGCTCCTGCGCCACCTGAAAACGCAAAGCGGCACGGTCATATTTTTTTTGTTTGAGCAGAACCTGACCGAGATTATTATAAGCGGTAGCGGATTTCCGGTTAAGGTTCACCTGCCGGCTGAATATCATTTCAGCCCTTTTATAGTCATGCTTCAGGTAATATATCTTGCCGAGCAGGGAAAGCGCTTCGCCGTTATCCGGCTGAAATACGAGAACGGTTTTGACCTTGTTTTCAGCTTCGCTTATTTTTCCGTTATCAAGCTCGGAATACGCCTGAAGAAGCATGTTAAGGATCTTCTCATCAGACATTTCCTCGTTCCGTACCTTGTCCTCCGGCTGGACGATCTCAACCGGTTTTATTTTGTTCAGTTTGATCACTCCGGGCTGGCCGGGAACGGAATCAGTCACTATCGGATTCCTCATTTCCGGCCTGGTATTGACTATAATCGCGGTCAGCAGGACAATAAATGATAACGATATTATTAAAGGTACGAGCGATTTTTTCATATCAAACCACACTGTCAGTTAATTACGAATTACAAATTACGAATTCCGCCTGAAGGCGGGACTACAAACACGTCTCAAAACCTTCTATTTTCTCTTTACAGACCTTTTCGGTTATATCCTGGAGCAGTTTCACCCGTTCAGCAAGGTATTCAAGTTCTTCTTTAGTGACTTTATACCCCATGTCATATCTGGCTCGGACATAGGCTTGTTTCAGCAGCTTGAAAAGCCGTTTTTCCTCGTCGGTGTTTTTCGGGAAGATCCCCTTGAATTCAGGATTGAGACGGTCAATCTGTATGCCCAGGATTTCAAGATCATGCAGTTTGGCCTTATAACCGGTAAATACCAATAGAACCGTATGATAAGAATGTTCCGCCGCCTGATGAAGATCAAAAGCAGCTAATTTATTATGCTTTTTCCTCAGCTCACTCTTAAAAGCGCCATAGAAATTCTTCGCGCTTTCAAACCAGTCCGCGAAGTTTCCTTTGGCATTATTCAGGCGCTGCCTAGGATTGAGTTCTTTCACTGCCGGAAGCCGGAAACGCCTGGACGAATGCAGTAGTATTCCTTCTTTTTTAATGTCGCAGAAAAAATAATTTCCGCGTTTTATCGCCGCTTTGACTTCATCGACGCTGTGCATGATAATACTGAGATAAATATCGTGATGCAGCATTCTGAGGATTCTGCCTTTAATTTTGTCACGGTAACCTTTGTATCTGTATTTCGCAAGGTCTTTAACCACAATAAGCAGGTCATAATCGCTTTTGTATTCGTAGAGAATGCCGTCGTCCCCAACGTATTTGTCTTCGACCCAGTCGCCGCGGGCGTAACTGCCGAAAAGAATGATGAATTCAGCGTCGATCATTTCGGCTATTATCCCGGTAACCGCCCTGAGTTCTTCTCTTTTATGTTTCGGCAGATGTGATAATGATTTCTTCATGCAGAAAATATACCGCAATATAATGGATTGCCCAAGTCGTTAAAAAAAGAAAACCGGATTTTATGCAGGTTTGTCTCTATTGGACGGCCCCAAAGTCATTGTTTGAGAAAATGGGACTTTTGAGACACTTGGGACGCTTGGGACTTTGAGTTTAAATTCAAAAGTCTCAACCGTCCCAGGAGTCCCAATCGCTGTCAAGCAAGATTTTTGTCGGTCTCGTCTCTATTAACTCACGCCCCACGTCCTACGTCCCACGTTACAACTTATACCAGCAGCGGCAATAATGCCCCGCTCCGATTTCTTCCCATGGCGGTATTTTATTTTTGCAGGCCTCCCGTTTTGCCTCCGGCAGGGAAGCGCAATGCTCGCAGCGTCCGTAAAAACGGCAGCCGCGCGGATAATTGGCCGGACTCGGGACATTTCCGGGAATCGTCTGCAGTTCCCTGCCCTCATTCCCCGGTTTCGGGACGGCGTTAAGCAGCGCCCGGGTATACGGATGGCGGGGAGCGGCAAACAAATCCCTTCCCGCGGCCGATTCAACAGTATGTCCGGCATACATAACAACCACCCGGTCCGCCATTTGAGAAACTATTCCGAGGTTATGGGTAACCAGCAGAATGGTCATTGAACGGGTATCCCTGATTTCAGTCAAAAGTTCAAGAATCTGGGCCTGAATGGTAACGTCAAGCGCCGTGGTGGGCTCGTCGGCGATCAGCAGTTCGGGTTCACAGGCAAGCGCCATGGCGATCATGACCCGCTGCTGCATGCCGCCGCTCAACTCGTGCGGATAGGCTTTCACCCTGTCCGCCGGCGCGGGAATGCCGACGCGGCGCAGCTGTTCGATAACCTCTCCCTCTATATCCGGCACTTCCGGGCGGTGAAGCATGATCGCCTCGGCTATCTGGTCGCCGATCCGGTAAACCGGGTTCAAGGTTACGGAAGGCTCCTGAAAAATATAAGCTATGCCGCCGCCGCGGATCCCCCGGAGACGGCGTTTGGAAATCGTTAAAGGATTGCAGACCCGGCCGCGATGCGTGAATTTCATCGAAGAACAACGGTAACGGGCGGGCGGGGACGGCAGAAGTTTTGTCAGCGCCATACAGGTAACGCTCTTGCCGCAGCCGCTTTCGCCGACAAGCGCCATGATCTCGCCGCGCTTCAATTCAAAAGACACGTTGCTGACGACAGGAGCCCAACTGTCGGCGTTTTTGAAATCAATCGATAAATCTTCAACTTCCAGCAACTTCATTTTGTTTTCATCTGCGTATTAAAGCGGTAAAGCCGTTAACCTGATCAGAACCC
>JAQUOK010000451.1 GCA_028717165.1 Victivallaceae bacterium
CGAACGCGGTCCGGCAGGCGGTTTGGAACGATACTTTCCTGAAGCTGATGCGTTTGTGTTTCCCGGGCCTGAAGTGGAAGGAAAACCGGGTTGACGGACGCATTCAACTGCCGAACGGGTCCGAAATCTGGTTCGGCGGCCTGGACAGCGCCGAACGGGTTGACAAAATACTGGGACGCGAATTCGCAACCATGTATTTTAACGAATGTTCTGAAATTTCATATCCGGCAGTCACTACGGCGCTGACCCGGCTGGCGCAGAAAACCCCTTTACAGAATAAGGCGTATTTCGACTGCAACCCTTCCGGTAAAAGACATTGGAGCTACAAGCTTTTCGTCGATAAAATCGACCCCGAAAACAAAACGCCGCTGCGCTTTCCGGAAAATTACGTTTCGATGCTGATGAACCCCTCCGGCAACGCCGAAAATCTGCCCGCCGGCTATATCGAGGAAACCCTTTCCGGCCTGAGTCGACGGCAGCGGCAGCGTTTTCTGGAAGGACGCTGGCTGGAGGAAACCGCGGGCGCACTGTGGAAACACGCCATGATCGACGCTTACCGGGTTGTCGAAGCGCCGCCGCTGGCAAGGATTGTCGTCGGGGTTGACCCCGCGGTCAGTTCCGGCAGCGCTTCGGACGAAACCGGGATTATCGCCGCGGGCCGCAGCCGGGACGACAATTATTTTGTTTTAAGCGACGCTTCACTGCGCGGGACGCCGCTGGAATGGGCACAGGCCGTCGTCGCCGAATACAAAAAACACCGGGCCGACCGGGTTGTCGCCGAAGTCAACAACGGCGGCGACCTGATCATCGCCAACCTCCGCCGCGTCGCCCCGGACATTCCCTGCAAAACCGTCCGCGCCGCGCGCGGCAAGATTATCCGCGCCGAACCGATCGCCGCGCTTTATGAACAGGGCAAGGTCCACCATGCCGGTTCGTTCGCGGAACTGGAGGAGCAGATGTGCTCCTACAATCCCGCGACGGCAAAATCCAGCCCCGACCGCATGGATGCGCTGGTCTGGGCATTAACAGATTTGAGCAATACGGGTTCGATCATGCAGGCTATTACGGTTTGATACAAAATGATCAAACGACTGGAAATATGTGTTTGTAGTACCGCTTTTAAGCGCAATCTTCAGGGACACATTCCGCCTGAAGGCGGGACTACAAACGCGCGATAATTCCAAAAAACGGAATTTGAGGGCTCGTTCGCTCCTCAAAAAAGAGCAGTTGCAAGACCAACCGATTACGGAAAAAGGCAGAAACTTTTGAATTCTTTTTTAACGGCTTTGTCAATCCGCCATATTGCTGTATATTCCCTGTATGAAGAAATCATTGTCACATTTGCCGAAACACAAGCGGGAAGAACTCAGGACGCTTACCGAAGTCGTTACGGAAAAGATCGACGCCGAGTTCGTTATCCTGTTCGGCAGTTACGCCCGCGGCGACTGGGTCGAGGACAGATACATCGGTGATGACGGTATTATTTACGAATATAAAAGCGACTACGACATATTGATCGTCGCCAAAAATCCACGCCGATACGAATATAACAACTCCCAGGAAAAAATCGCCGCCAAAGCCAAGGCTCTTGGAGTGCGCACCGACCTCAGTCTGATCTTCCACAGCGTTGCGGAATTTAAAAGAGCGGTAAACAAGGGTAAATATTTTTTCGTTGATATTGTCAAAGAGGGGATCATGCTCTATTCGTCTGAACGTGTCCCGCTGCCGGAAATGAAAGAATTAAGTATTAAAGAGCGCAAATATTACGCGGAAAAAGATTTCAACAACTGGTTTGAAAGCGCAAGTGATTTTTTTGGGCAATTTGAATATGCTTACAATGATGGAAAATATAAAATTGCCGCTTTTGAGCTTCATCAGTCAACAGAGCGCTTTTACACAGCCGTAGCGCTGACCTTTACCGGATACAAGCCCAAACTCCATGATCTGGAAAAACAGGGTATCAGGGTACTGGCTTTCAGCAATGAATTCAAAGATATATTTCCGAAAGAAACGCAAAGGGAAAAAGATTTGTTTGATTTGCTGAAACGCGCCTATGTGGAAGCCCGCTACAGCATGTCCTATGAAATCACCAAAGAGGAATTGGAATATCTTGCCGAACGCGTAAAATTACTTCAGGCAACTACCGAGAAAGTCTGTAAAGAAAAGATAGAAAGTTTTGAAACCTGTTCGTAGCCCTGCCTTCAAGCGATGTTTTGCCAAACGTTATGGTTTTTCATTCCGCCTGAAGGCGGGACTACGAACATGCTTTTCGCAACCGGCAAGGCATAACACGTTTTAACGTTTTTAAGAATCAAATCAATGAAACTGGTAATCAAAAACGCTTTGATCTATGACGGCAGCGGCAATAAACCGTTCAAAGGAACGGTTGCCTGCACTGACGGGCTGATTAAACTCTGCACCCCGGATGATCTGACCGTTCCGTCCGATTACGTTTTTGACGCCGGAGGTTCGGCACTGGTGCCGGGCTTTATCGACGTTCATTCGCATTCCGACATGTCGATTCTGGCCGCTCCCGAAGCAACCGGCAAAGTATCCCAGGGGGTTACCACCGAGATCATCGGCAATTGCGGTTTGTCGCTTTACCCGGTATCCGACCGCAACCGCGAACATTTGCAGGACCTGCACCGCCATTACAACGTAAAAATAACCTGGACGACCCTGAACGGCTATCTGGCGGAACTTGAAAAACGCTCTCCGGCGGTGGATATCATTCCGCTGGCCGGACACAATACTTTGCGGGCCTCGCTTTGCGGTTACGAAAAACATGAGCTCTCCGCGCGTGAAACCGACGCGCTCCGTAATTCTCTGGCACAGTGTTTCGAACAAGGCGCGATCGGGTTTTCGACCGGGTTGCTTTACATCCCCGGCAAATTCGCGTCCCCGAAGGAATTGACGGAATTCCTGAAAACCGTTGCGGAATATGACGGCATCTATACGACCCACCTGCGCAGCGAAGGAAATAAAATCTGCGAATCCCTTATCGAAACTTTCGATTCCGCTTTGCAGGCTGGCCTGCGGCGGGTTCACATCAGCCATTTGAAGGTCTCCGGGGCCGCCAACTGGCATAAAATCGATGAAGTTTTTTCGCTCCTGAAAGAAGCCGGGAGTCATGGGCTTGAAATCAGCGCTGACCGTTACCCATATACTGAATCAATGACCCATTTAAGCGTAATCCTGCCCGCGCCTTATGATGATATGGATGACATCAAACTGGAAGAATTACTGCAAAACAGCGACGAATTCACTAAACTTAAAATCGCCCTTGAAAAATTTTCCGCTGAACGCTGGCGGACGGTACGTCTGGTTTCCGCTCACGGCTACGAAGAATTCTGCGGGCTGACTTTCGCTGCCATCGCCGAAAGATCCGGGCTTGAGCCGCCGGAATTATGCGCCCGGATCCTCCGCTCCGGCGCCGCCGGCGCGCTGGCGGCCTTCCGGGGAATGAACGAAAACAACATGCTCCGTATCATGCAGAAAGAATTCACGGTTTGCGGCAGTGACGAAAGCGCCCGGCCCCTGGATTACTCTATCGGGCGCTCGCACCCGCGCGGTTTCGGTTCGATGCCGCGTTTCTGCAATCTGCTTTGCCAAAACGGCATGCCGCTCGAAAAAACAATTCGGCGCATGACTTCTCTGCCCGCACGAATATTCAGGCTGGGAAACCGGGGTTTGATAAAGGAAGGCTTCACCGCTGACCTCGTTCTTTTCGACCCGGAAAACTTCAAAGACGTCGCCACGT
>JAQUOK010000452.1 GCA_028717165.1 Victivallaceae bacterium
TTATAGAAAAACATTATCCTTACATGAAAAAATACTTCGTCGTAAAAAATCCGGACGGAACGGAAGAAGTCAGAACGGATGAGCTTTTCAAGCCTGATTTTCTCGGTTTCTTTGCGCTGCTGGCGGCGGAAATGGGAGACGAAGAAACGAAAAATAAGTTACTGGAACGCGCGGACAAATTATATTCCCCAATATGGAAAGACGGAACCTACCATTATGAATACTTCAACACAAGTTATGCTTTCGGCGCCAAACCAGCTGAAAACAAGGAGAAGACCGCCAAGGGTTGCTGCGCCTCAAAAGATAAGCCGCATGTTGTTGTTCCCATGGGCTCTCTGGGACTCGGCAAGTGCTGTAAGGACAGATTCCAGAATGACAATGTCCAGGACCGCTTGTTCGGGATGACAAGGGCTCTGCCGAAAAACGGTTTATGGAAAATGTATAATGAACCGTTTGACAAGCAGCATTTTTCAGAACCGGCGCTTACCGGTGTGGATATGAAAACCGCAGTCCTTAAACGCGCCGTCTACGACCGGGCAAAGAAAGCCCTGATCGTCTCCACTCTGGGAAGCGGGAACGGCGGCGTTGCGGATTTCAAGATCAAAAACCTTGATCCCGGGAAAAATTATATTCTGAAGGACAAGGGAAATACCGTCGCCGAATTCAGCGGAGTAAAAGAATATAATATAAAGTTCAACAACAAGGTCTCTCACGATTTTATTCTTTGGGAAGCAAACGGCAGCAGGTAATCGCCAATATTTTCGCCCCTGGGGACAGGGGCGGCTGCATCTTTACCGTTATATTCGGCCGGACAATAACTTTTTAACGATAATCTGAGGCGCTTTTAACAGACCGCAGGGAACCAGGTTGAACTTTCCGGTAAACTCACAAAAAGAACCGAAACCGGTCCAGACCGGCCATTTTTCCGAATTGAACAGCGGCCCGTGAGAATTACGACGGCTGGAAAATACTTCTATGCTGACAGTATTATCGCCGGTTTCAAGAAAATCGCTTATATCCGCTTCGTTCGGTTCCCAGGCGATAATTCCGGCATCCCGGCCGTTTACGATCAGTTTCACACAGGCGCCGCGGTATTCCGGCAGTTTTACAAAGATGCGCTCGCCGGTTTGCTTTACGATTTTCATGGGACATTGATACGCAACCGCCCCGGAATAGAACGGCAATCCCTGTTCGCCCCAGTCACCGATATGCAAGCTGTTCGCCGGCGCAGTCAACGTTTGCCGCAAACCGCTGAAAGTCACTCCGAAATTGCCGAGCAGATAGATATATTCCAGTCCGGGATGGGCTTCCGAATATTGACATTCCAGCAAGAGCTCATTTTTCCCGGTTTTTAACAGCGCCGGGTCAAGCGCGAGTTTTTTCAGCGAATGATCACACCACCAGCCGCAATCCTGATCGGAAGGCAGAAGACGGCCGTTAAGGGTTACCGCAAAAGTTTCCGGCCTTTCAAGGGCAAGATAAAGCGCCCCGGAGGGAACAGCCGCACAGAAAAATTCATATGCCAGTTTTACCGCCGCGGTTTTTTCCGAAAGTTCGCCTCTACGCGCCCACGGCTGTTTCATCTGTCCGCCCCGGCATTGAACCCCCAGGTATTTGCGTATTTTTTCGTCAAGCGCCAACACATGTTCAAACGCCGTCCATTTCTGATTGTCGATCCGGGCCTTTGCCATTGCCAGCGGCACTACGTTGTCTTCGGAAAGGATGATATTATAATTATCCGTATCAAGGGCTTTTACGGAAACCGTTTCGAACTTTTTGGCCTCCGGCAAAAGCATAGCTGCGGGATCCGAAGCGATTATGAACAAACGGCTGCCGATTGCCGGAAGATCGGATTTTATGCGCCAGCCGCCGGCGGTTTCAGCGGCTTCGATCCGCGCCGCCTTGCCGGTTTCCAGATCGATTTCCAGCGCCGTCCCGGATTTTCCGGTTTGAATGTTTATCGTCATTTCCGGGATTGCCCGGGTTCTTTCGACAGCCAAAGTCGCGTCATCCCTGGAAACGGGAGCAGGCAGGTCTTCATGCCCGGCATTGCAGATAAATAAATATACATCCCTGTCGTCCTCGCGATGCTGATAAAGCGTATTGAAAATTTCCCGGCCGCAAACGTCCGTAATGGATATTCTGCCGGCCGTTCCGGAAACCGCCGTACACAATTCCTGACTGATCCCGAAGTTTTGACATTTTTTCGCGAAAATTTCCATCGCATCGGAGCTTTCACCGTCCACATAGCGCGCCGGAGAACCGGCAAATATCACTTTCCCGCCCTGCGCGGCAAATTTTTCCAGAAGTTCAAGCGTGGAAGCCCGTACCGTCAGCATTTCCGGAACGACAATTACTTTATATTCCGCATGTTTTACCTTAAAAAGTTTTCCTTCAACCGAACCGTGACGAGCCAGAATATCCTCATCTCCATAGTCAAAGTCTATGTTAGCTCCCAGCAGACAGTCCCGCAATTCGATAAACTTGCGGTCAAAAGCTGAAGTCCTTTCATTTACTTTCCAGTCCTTGCCGATCAGAGTCCAGGCGGATTCAAGCGGATGAATGACCAGCACATCCCGGATTTCCCGTCCACGGCTCATGGCCAGATTGATGCGGGCGAAATAATCCTCGACCTTGCCGTATTCCAGCCACCATGGCGACTGATAAAATATACTGGCCGGATAGTCGCGTTTGGCTTCGCCTTCCATCGTATACCAGGCAAGATGCTGGCAGCGCAGGTTAACCCCCAGCGCCGCCTGCCAGTCGCCGACCGCCTTATGTCCGGCAAACGGGAAATCCCAGCCGGTGCAGCCGTAAGTTTCCGAAAGCCGCCATTTGCAGTTGAACTGCCGGGCAGCGGAACTGAGCTGTTTGGCGGTGTCGTAAGCCCGCCAATGTTCGGTAAGCATGTCGATTCCAGGAGCCTGCATATATTCATAAGAACGCATGCAGCTGCCGACCGCATAAGTCTGGCAACTGAGGTTGTCTTCTAAAAGCATATGGCCGGTACTGAGCATATTATGTGCCGCACACCAGTCGCCGATCTGCCTGGCAAATGCGTTGACAAACAAATGGGTGAGGCAATCGACATAATTCAGTTTTACCTTGGAAAGTTCAATATTTTCAAACTCGTAAAACAGTTCCGGCAGTTTTTCAAGCAAATCATAACCGTAACGGGCTTTGAATACTTCCGGCAGTTTCCCCGTCCACGGCGTACCGTATTTATTGTCTCCCCATTCATGCCAGACCCGGCCGTAATTCGGCTCGTCAGTAAAAATTCCCGCAACCCGCTTGCCTAATTCGTCGCCGATCTCCCGCAAATATGCGTCGTGGGTGACCTCAATGAATTTTTTTACGGCGTCATGATTCAGGGTATCCAGATAAGTCTGCCCGTTATACCATGATGTGGTTTCCTCAACCTCGATATAAAAGTGAACCAGGGTTTTGCCGGCCGGAATCGAAACCGGCACGGCTTCGATCCGTTCCAGATCCTCAGCCGTCCCGCCATTGATCCTCCCGATATAAAATGCCAGAGTGTCGGATCCGGCATTCACTCCGGCCGGATCGTTTATTTCCTCGCAGACAAGTTTCCGGGCGCGGTACTCCGGATTGGCGGTAACCAGTCCGCCCGCAGCCCCGGACGGCCAGCGGTCTTCATCGTAAAGCCACGCCTGCATATCCAGTTTTTCGGCCTCGTCAATACATGCCCTGACGCATTCGAACCATTTTTCGGAAAGGTATTCGGTAGCGAGCC
>JAQUOK010000453.1 GCA_028717165.1 Victivallaceae bacterium
GTCATATATTTTCGGGCCGGTACCGTCAAGGCGCCTGGGGCGTTCGCTGGGAATTGATTTGGTTCCCTTTAAAACCTGCTCCTATGACTGTATTTATTGTCAATTGGGACGGACTACTGATAAAACTGTCGAAAGACGTGAATGGGTGCCGCTTGAAGCAATATTGACGGAACTGAAAGAGAAGCTAAGCACGAAACCTGATTACATTACACTTGGCGGTTCCGGGGAACCGACACTTTATTCCAGACTTGACGAACTTATTGCAGGTATTCATGCCATGACGGATATTCCGGTAGCCGTATTGACTAACGGCTCTCTCCTCTGGAAAAAGGAGCTGCGTTCTCAGTTGCTGGATGCACAATTAATAATCCCTTCTTTGGACGCAGGAGACGCAGCTATGTTCGAAGCTGTTAACCGGCCGCATTCGGATATTTCCTTTGAACGGATGGTGGAAGGATTAAAGTTATTGAAAACGGAATTCAAAGGGGAATATTGGCTGGAGGTTTTCATCGCCGGCGGTTATACCGACAGTACTACGGAAGTACAAAAAATCGCGAATTATACAGCAGAAATAAAACCCGACCGGGTTCAGCTCAACACCGTTACCCGTCCTCCGGCTGAAGTGTACGCTCATGAAGTCATCTTTGATAAGCTTACAGAATTTGCAAAACTGTTCAACCCCGTTGCGGAAGTAATCGCCGATTTTCACGGGGTACATGCCGCGCCCGAATTCGGCGCGGCCCGGGAAAACGTCCTGCAGATGCTGCAGCGGCGTCCCTGTACCATCGACGATATTGCCGGCGGTCTCGGCATTCACCGCAACGAAGCGATCAAGCATGTGGAAAAATTAATCGGGGATAAAGTTATTGAACGCTTTGATTTATCCGGCAAACATTTTTATCGTACACCGGAAAAATGAATTGAAAAGTAACCGTCGAGGCAGGAAGCGTCGGTTATGAAATACAATATGGATTGTCTTTTCGAGAATACCTTATATAAGCAGTATAATCTGCCGATTCAATAAGTCAAATGCTTGTAAAATCAAAAATAACGGATGATATTATACGTTTTGATTTTGAATAAAATTGGATTTATTGATATGAAACAACGCATGAAACTAACAGCAACCAAGGTTTATGGCAGATTCATGGGCTTTATTGCCGGGATGCAGGATAAGGTAGTACAGGACTCAATTGAAAATTTACAAAAATCGCTTGAGTATTGCATGGAAGAAAACCGGGTGCTTAAAGAGCTGCTGGAAGAAGCAACAGGCAGGAAACGGCTTATCTTAAAAGACTCGCATCGCCGGAGACTGGCGGCTAAGGGCATCGCGTTGAGTAAGCATATTCTTGAAAACATCATGACCATATTTCAGCCGGAAACATTGCTTCGCTGGCAGTGCGTTAGGCAGACGGCAACGCATAACATAGCCGTCGCAAGTCAATATATTTCCTGCAAGGTGAAAGTCCTTGCGCCCCACATGGCACAGCGTGGGGGGACAAGCAACTGATGAGGTGATGTTACGTGCCTGTAAAGCAACCAAAAATGAGCAGATTCAGTAATGAGGGACGAGAGACGACTTCCGGCGTTTTGATTGGTCCTGCTAGCAAGCTTGTCATGGATAACGAAAGTGAACGAGTGGTTGAAGCCTCGGTAGAAAGTAGACACCGCTGTAATTCGGAAGTGGGTGGTGCGACCATCACGGTCGGTGGAGAGCTGGTTTCCTCTTGCCATATGGAAACCGGGGGACAAATGTCCAGCAATCGGATGAAGCTGTGATGTCCGGTTGTCAGATTCCACACGGGGTAGAGCTCGATCCTAAAACAAGCAAAGGAAATATATTGGAACCTAAGAACCTCGCAACAATTCCCCAAGGGGTGACTGAGGCGACCAGTGATCATTGTTGCGAGGGGCGGAGCCTCCGTAGTAGTCCGAGGACGGGAAAGCCGTCCACATGGCAAAGGGAGGCAGTGGATACAGCAAGCAGGCAGGAGAAAGGTTTATCCGACCCGGTGAATACCGGGTTCATTCTCGACATGCAACGCAAACTGTATAGTTGGAGTCGGGAGCGCCCCGACAAGGTGTATAAGGATTTGTTCAATCTTGTCCATGACCAAAGAAGTCTTATGGCTGCCTGGAACAGCCTGCGCCGCAACCGTGGCAGCAGAACTCCCGGCATCGATGGGCTTAACCGCGCAAAAGTTGAAGAACTGCCCGGTGGGGTTGACGGTTTCATTAATGAGGTGCAAACGCAACTCAAGCAGGGAACCTATAAACCGCAAGCAGTCCGGCAACGGCTTATACCCAAGCCGGGTAAACCGGGGAAATTCCGTCCGTTAGGAATCCCCACGCTTGCAGACCGCCTTGTGCAAATGTCCTTGAAAAACGTTCTGGAACCAATATTTGAAGCGGATTTCTATCCGCGTTCATATGGCTTCAGGCGAGGACGAAGCACTATGGATGCATTGACGACTTTACAGCATAAGCTCAACCCAACACACTTGGGAGGGGTTTCAAAGGTCAGCTATATTATTGAGGCGGATATCAAGGGATGTTTTGACAACATTGACCATCATCTGCTTATGGAACGGCTGAGAATACGTATTGCCGACCGCAAGGTACTGCAACTGATTCTAGCGTTTCTTAAAGCCGGCATTATGACCGAATGCGGAATAAAACATGCGGTAGCGGGAACTCCGCAAGGAGGAATAATCTCTCCGTATACTGGCGAACATTCTGCTAACCGGCATAGATGAAAGATATGGGCGATGGTCAGGCTATCCTCGCGAAGGTCTTGATAAAGCCTGCAACAGGCGGCAATCGGACAGAAGAAGAAATCGACCAACCTTTGGATGCGTGCGCTATGCGGATGATTTTGTCATTCTTGTGGATGGCGCACAACAAGACGCGGAACTTGAAAAGGCGCGTCTTGGCGAATATTTGAGCAACGAACTGCATCTGGAATTGTCTCAAGAGAAAACCTTGATTACCAGAGCCGAGGACGGAATCATCTTTCTCGGCTACAAAGTCATCAAGGAAAAGTCATTGAGAACCAACATTCCTGTAGGCAAATTACGCATTCCCAAGGATAAACTACTCATGATACGCAAACGTATCAAAGCTATGACCACCCGGTCAAGCACGGGCAAATCACTCTGGGAATTGTTGTACCAAATCAACCCAATAATCAGGGGCTGGAGTAATTACTACCGCTATGCGACCGGAGCAACAAAAGACTTTAATGCTTTGGATCACTGGATGTGGAAAAGGATATATCTCTGGCTCAAGAAGAAACATCGCAAAAGTACAAGCCATGCGATACGTCGTCGATATAAAGTCGGCAACTGGAATTGGGGTGAAAGAGGCCTTGCTCTAAATTTGTTCGTAAATAGCCCTGCTACGCGATACAGGCGCAGGGGAACAAAAATATCCAATGGCTGGAACGATGAAATTGATGACGTTAACTTTTACCCAGAAGTTCAACCTCCTATTTCAGGATACACTATGCTCGGGGAGCTATTATGACAACAACCACGATGAAAAAAAAACATTTCATAGTGCATGGAGAGCCGGATGCTTGGAAACCTGCATGTCCGGTTCGGAGAGAGGGGCTATGGAAACCTGCTTTCGAAAGAAAGTAAGGCGTCATGCCCCTACTTCTACTCGCGATTTGATAAAGAAAAAGTACAGCAAAAGAAGTACGCCGGAACATTATCGCACGATTACGCCGGAAATGGTTAAAGAAGTTTTAC
>JAQUOK010000454.1 GCA_028717165.1 Victivallaceae bacterium
CATTTAGTCACGCATAATCCTTGACAAAACGGCAAATGTACGTTAAAATAGCAGACCTTTAGCGAAAATCAAAACATAATAAGATTTTTACTGTCATATTTTCTTGTATATATTATCTTTATAGAGTAACTTTGTCTAGATTGCGTTTCAGAACAACCGGACGGTAGGTATGGATAAATTGAAGACAAAAGGAAAGCTTCTGCCGAAGCTGACTTTTGCGGGAGAATCCCATGTAGGTCTTATCAGGGACGCTAATGAGGACTGTTTCTGCTACATCGATTATAACAGCGAAATGAATTCCATGGCGGTTGTCGCCGACGGTATCGGCGGCCATAAAAACGGTGAAATTGCCAGTTCTTTATGCTGCCGCCAATTCGTAGCCAGTTGGAAATATCTGAATATCGGCAACCTTGCATCCATTTCCAAAATAAAATCTTTCCTGCGATATGAGATCAGGGCGATCAACCGGGATATTTATCTCCAGAATAAACGCAAAAATTTCGCTTCTTCAATGGGGACGACCGTAGTTGCGGCGATTTTTACTCCCACGCATGTTATTGTCGGCCATGCCGGAGACAGCCGCTTGTATGTTTTTTGTGACGATTCGTTGAAACAGCTTACCGAAGACCACAGTCTGGTTGCGACTCTGGTCAAAAAAGGAACTATCACCAGCGAGGAGGCCAAGACCCACCCGTTTGCCCATATAATTTCCAAATCAATCGGTTCAAATTCAAACGTCGAACCGGAAATAAGCGTATTTCCCAAATCCCCCGATGAACGCTATATGTTGTGCTCCGACGGTCTGTCAATGCATGTTCCGAATCACCATATTGAGGAAATAATCAGGAACAGCAGCACTTCAAAAAATGCCGTGAACGCTTTAATGAAAGAGGCTTTGATCAACGGCGGGGAAGATAATATAAGCATTATCTGCGTTTTTTAAAGATGTGCAAAATGCAAGATTCAATTTATAAATTTCTTTTTAAATTCAGCCATTTCAACTCCTTCGGATTCCAATATTAAAAACCGTTTTTCCGATAACCTCTAATTTATGCTCTCATCCAGAGATAAGACATGATTTTTAAGGTTCAATAGTTATTTTCTTAATTTTTATATGGTTACCTATAACGAGTTACCTTTCATTCCGCGGGGGATAAAATATATTCGCAGACTGGTAGTCGCAAGAGCAGCTTGCTCCGCGACGGAGACTTTTGCATGGCCGGAATCGTTGAGCGTATGAGCGTAAAAGTCGCGGCGCGAGGCCGCTTCCCGGCAAAATTATAGATAATAATAATTAACGTTGTAAGTCCTCGCAGAGGACGATATCTGGTTAGCCTCGGGCGTAAGCCCGTGGTTATGAAATTGGATATCTGCTCAAGCCTCCGCAGGATGGCGGCAGAAGTCATATTCAGGTTTCCAGCGGTTTTTCTGCCGCCGCTCTGCGAGGGCTTAATCTTCTTCGTTACAATTTCCACGGGCTTATGCCCGAGGCTAACCGAATGTTGCCGCCCTGCGGGGGCTAAAACAGTATAAAAAAACTTGCACACGGCGTGAAATAGTATAAGCTGTAAATTATCCGGCGGAAAAATAGCATGAGCTCAAATAAGTTAGCGCCTATGGGGCAACGCCCTGGGAATGTTATTACCCCGGAATGTTTCCTGTAAGGGAACTTCAAAGTACAAATGAAAATAATTGAAGTTCCCCTCCAGGGAACGGGGACTGGTGGTGATATTACCCACCGCGCTGCGGTGGGCTACGTTGAACAACCCTGCCAGGGGTAATGAAACAACAGTGACTATCTTTTTGATTGCAAAAAGTATAACTTTGCAACTTGGTATTAAGTCAGCGGTATTGTGGAGGAAATTTTTTCCTGCCCGGGAAATCCGGTTCTCAGAGTTTCTATGTCCGCCGCATTCATTTTCCAGTTCAGGGCTCCGAGGTTTTCTTCCAGATGGGAGGTCGAGCGCATGGTTGAGATGGTTACTACGTTATCTTGGCTGAGCAGCCAGTTCAACGCGATCTGGGCACGGGTTTTGCGGTACTTGCGGCAGAGTTCGTCAAAAAACGGATATTCCGCAGCTATGATTGCGCCCTTGGATAAGGGACGCCAGGCGATCAGCATAACGTCGTTTTCCCGGCAGAACTCCAGCAAACCCTGTTCCGGGCCGCGGCTCGCCAGGCTGTAATGCACCTGGTTGGCGACAATTTTATGTCCGCATAAATTCTGGGCGCGTTTAAAACGTTCCGGCGCAAAATTACTTACGCCAATGTTTTTTATGGTTTTTTCATCGGCCAGGCGGTTAAAGGCCCGCATCGTTTCAGCCGGCGGGAAGGCGTCATTGGGTTTGTGGATCAGGTATAAATCCAGATAGTCCGTTCCGAGACGTTCAAGACTTTTTTCCGCGGCCCGCAATACGCCGTCGTAACTCAGATCGTCGCTCCAGACTTTTGAGCTTATGAACAAATTGGCCCGGTTGTGGCCTTTTATCGCCTGTCCGGTGATTTCCTCGGCGAATCCTTCCGCGTACATTTCGGCGGTATCGATATGTTTTAAGCCGTGCTCCATTCCGCAAATGAGCGATGCGATATCGGCCTGCCCGTCATTTTCCGGGTCACGTTTGAAATCACCGCCCAGCATCCAGGTTCCCATGCCGAACACCGGCATTTTAAAACCGCATTTCAGCTCTTTTTCACCTATACTCATAATTCTAATTATCTTCTATAAGCTTCGGAGCCGTCTGGTTCAGCTTTTCCGGCTCTTCAGGATTAGGCGTTTTTATATTATTGACCCGTTCGCCGCTCTTCTCTTTTATTTCTTCATATTTATCTTCGCCGTCCCGGTAAATTTCCCGGCCGCGTTCGACGGCGTCTTCGGCTCCGTTTTTTACTTCTTCATATTTATCTTTGCCGTCCTTATAGATTGCCTTGCTCCGGCTTATGGCGCTGCCGGCTTTTTCTTTGAAGTCGAAAACTTTATCGATAAGGTCTTCGCAGGAATAACCGGCGCCTTCAAGCGCCGGCTTTATAAACAGGAAGAATATTACGGCGCCCGCGGCGACGACAATAACCAGGCAGCCAAGCGAGAAACCACAGGAATTCCCGGTTTTTACGGAATCGGAACTATTCCCGGCCTTGCTGTTCTTTGCGCCTGCCATAAGAGTTATTTATTCCTCTCTGAAAAGGTTGAATTCCCCTGTTTCCGGATTGAAATTGCATAGATATTCCGGAGCCTTTTCATAAAATTCAATATGGTCCTCAAGGATCGCGCTGTTTACATTCAGGCCTTTGGCGAGTTTTTTAACCGTGTTTTTCTGGGGAGAGCGCTTATGGCATTCGTAAGCGGAGATGGAGTTTTTAGAAACACCGCTTTTGAGGCATAACTTGTTTTGGGTGAGATTTTTGCTCTTGCGCAGAGATTCCAGGCGTTTTCCGAATTTTGCAAAATTATTTACTGCGAATAATGCGATTATGTCAGCTTCCATAAAAGCCCCCTTTATTGTTTTGACGGTTTGTCAATATGAAAAAGGACTTACAGGTTGCTCATAACCACCTTTAATACCTTCCGGACCCATTCGATGTTAACGGATTTTGAATCCTGACTGCCGGCAGCGCCGATAAAAGGCTTCAGGGTTACCGCATTCCCTTCAGTGACAAACCTTTTGCGCTGTAGCTTATCACTGTTTTTACTTTTTACAATCACGCTCTCATTTGTTTCGGGAAAATTCATGAGGGCGGCGACC
>JAQUOK010000455.1 GCA_028717165.1 Victivallaceae bacterium
GTAAGTTTCCCTTTGGGGGTACAAAATGTTATATGACAGTGATTGCCTTCATTTTTCCTGTAGAACTCAGCGTTTTTACCGGCAATAACATCAAAATCATGAGCAACGGCATGAACCGGAACAATAATATCCGTTTTTTCAACCAGTTCATTCAGCAGGTCATTTTTAAAAGGGTATGGTTCCTGACCATATGGAGTTTGCGGCCCCAATGCCCCAAACATAAAAGGAGAAACCGGGATATGATCTACTTTCCCGCCTTTTATTGCCGCTAATATTCTTGCTTTCGAATTCATACCGTTATTCATTTCCTTTTATCATCTATGCAACCTACCATATCGGAATCACTTCATATCTGATTTTGGCATTGGCAGGAGCCGCCGTACCAAAATTGACCGTAAAATAAGTAGTTGTCTTGGGATTTATCCAGGTAGTGGTATCCCAATTGGTTTCTACCCGAACCATATAATAATCGGCTCCCAGCATATCGGCGTTACCGTTACCGGGAAAGGTAACTGTGTATGAGGCGGCATATTCGGCCACGCTTTCCGATCCTGCGACAAAATAGTGTCCTCTTGTAAATATAATCGGAACATAGGACACGCCAACGGTAAAATCGTAAGCCGTAGTAACCGAAAGCAGATTCGCGTCATAAATACGCGGATTAATTGCCCTGTCATTATTTTCTCCGAATTTAAACCCCGTGGTCACAGATTCCAGATAAGGTGATATAAAGGTGGTTCTTCTACCTACATCGTGAACTCCGGTTACCGCGGTTGAAAAATTCGATGCGATAAAGAAATTATCTTTTGCTTCTTTGTCAAGTTTCAAATCAGTATTAGTATTGTTGCTGCAGTGCAAAGATATAAAAATATTATGGCAGCATTCTTGTTGGAGTTTAACTCCGTTGGTATTGTCATGAACAAAAATGTCAAAAAAACTGTTACTGCCGGAATACGGAGTTCCATCTCCCATGTTTATTCCCCATGCATCATCTTTTTTAAAATTATAAATAGTCAAGTTAGAAAAAACAGAAGTGTGAACAGGTCTTAAAATGCGAAGTCCCCCCAACGCATTGGAATTCCCATAAATAATCAGGTTCTGTACTCGTGTCCGCGTAACGGTCGTCCCTGTTACGCCGACAATAACAGCATAGTCAGAACCTGTATAAGTCAAGAGAACGTTCGGCGTTCCTTCCAGAGCAATTTGAGACCGGTTAATCGTAATACTTGTAGTTATTGTCATACTATCTTTAATCAGTACTTTACCGCCTGTTGTCAAGGCATTTATCGCGTTTTGAATAACGGTTGCGGCATCGTTGCCTGAATAGTCTATCTCTCCCGTTTGTCCATTACGGGCATAGCTTGTAGAGCCGTCCTGAAAAATGATATAGTTCGCTTCCGTATTCATAGATCCAGGTTCCACTATGGAAATCGGAGCAGCGTCAATAACATACATACCGAGACCTGCGCCAATCATATTGATCCAGAATATCATCCTGGACAATTTTGAGAGACCGGCATTTACTTTAGACTGTCTTTCCATTTTTTGAACTCCTTATTAATTATCAGTTTTTTTACTATTACCATTGGTTCATTTTTATCATTATTCTTCTATAGTGATCCTGTAGGTATTCACATCCAGTTTCCCGTTAACAACCGCCAGGCTGCAGCCAATGTCAATATTCGAGCTCATGGCAACCGTCAAGTCACTGTCTACTACCAGGTTATAGAAATCAAGGTTATTCTGGGCGGTTATGGCGGGGGTACCGCTTATCGCATCTAAAACAACCGTAGTATTTCCGGTATTGAACGTACCATTATTGCTCCAGCTTCCCCCGCAGTATATAGTAGCTTGAGAACCAGTACCGTCAATGGTACCGCCGCTGTCAATCTGTAAAGATTCTGTCTGGAGTACGGACGTTGAATTAGTGAGATTCACTATTGCGCCTGAATATATATGTGTGTTTCCAGAAAGGCCGCCTGCGGCAGTTACCTTCAATTCCTGCCCGTTCAAGTCAAGAGTTACCGTTCCAGTTTCATCGGAATTTATACGTAACTCACCTGCTTCATTAGCTTCATACATGACCGGTTGACCGGTAACGTATGAAGCGATAATCACAGTATCTTCATCATTCGGTACAAGGTTACCGCTCCAATTACCAGCCTGTTCCCATTTTGTGGGATAATTAGCATCATCTCCCTCCCAACTCCTGTCAGCCGCCTGGATATTTACATGATAAGAAACAAAAACGGTTAAAATTATCAATAATATCCTTACAATGTATTCATTGTTTTTTCTGATAATTTCCAGCATAGTTTTACCTCCTATTTTGGTTATTTGTTTCCAATATCCGAAAGTTTTTTCGGGATTCATTATTTTAATAAGTCTTTCATCATATCCACGAACTCTTCTGCTTTTTTCTCAGCATCACCAACCATATCTTTAGGGCCAAGTCCCCAGGCGGCGCCGATGCCTTTGTCTCTAAGGCCGACGGACAGATTTAAACTGCGTGACAGAATGTCTTCAGTCTGCGGCAGCATGCCCTTTTCGTATTTTACGTCGCGGCCGTAATACGGGCAGTTGAAAGGGCAGGATTTTGAATCCGAAGTTCTCTTTTGAAGTAATTGTTCCATATTCCGGTAAACGTGCCAGCCTGAATTCAGTAAAACCTTCGCGCCGAGCCTTTCTCCGACGTTTTCGGCGATCTCACGGGTCGGAAGAATTATCGTCAGGACCGTGGCGCATTCTCCTTCCGGATCCGGCAGTTCCCTGAATTCAATATTTTTCAAGGCGGCAATTCCGTTTTTAAATACTTTCTTTATTTCCCTGAGATGCCGTAAAACCGCCTCCAGTTTACGCAGCTGCGCGAGAGCTACCGCGCCGGTAAGTTCGTTCATCCTGAAATCCAGCCCGAGCATTGAACGGTTGCCGATCTCAACCCCCTGACGGTTAGGCGTATGCCCCTGATCGTGAAAAGCAAAACAACGCTTGTATATCTCTTCATTATCAGTAGCCACCATGCCGCCGTCCCCGGAAGTCATGGTTTTGTAGATATTGAACGAATACGCGCCGGCCCGGCCGATACTCCCCAGCTTTTTTCCTTTGTAGGAACCGCCGCAGGCCTGCGCCGTATCTTCAATTACCGGAATGGAATATTTCCCGGCAACTTCCATGATTTCATCCATTCTGCAGGCATTTCCAAGCATATGGACAGCCATTATCGCTTTGGTTCTGGAACTTATTTTTTTCTCAATGTCCGCTGCACTCAGATTCAGGGTTTTATCAATTTCGGCAAGAACCGGAACCGCCCGGCTGTAAACTATTGCCGATATCGATGCGACAAATGAATATCCCGGGACAATGACTTCATCTCCGGGGCCTATGCCCAGTCCCTGCAGTGCCGTCAACAATGCGGCCGTACCGCTGGTCACCGCCAAAGCATATCTGCTTCCGGCATATTCGGAAAACTCTTTTTCCAAAGTCCAGACTTTGGCCTTGAACGACGGATTCGAAGAATCTCCGTAGCGAAAGAGATAACCGCTGTTGATGACGTCAAGGACTTCTTTTTTTTCCTCTTCTCCAATATATTCCATTCCCGGTCCCGGCATTTTTCAAAATCCTTTATATTTTAACCGTTTGGTTTGTTTTTATTGATTCAAGAACGGCGAGGGCGATTTCGAGAGATTTTCTGCCTTCATTTCCGTCGCAGATGAGGGGGTAATCATTCCGGAT
>JAQUOK010000456.1 GCA_028717165.1 Victivallaceae bacterium
GCGGAACCTGCGTGTATTCATGTTGAAGGGCCTTTCATCAATATCCAGAAACACGGTACGCAATTGCCGGCTGACATAATGCCGGTGGATCTGGGGTTCTGCCGGGAACTTATCGACGCGGGTAAAGGCAAAGTGCGGAAAATGACTTTTGCTCCGGAACTCAAAGATGCGATCAGCCTGGTTGAATTTCTGGTTGAGAGCAACATCATGCCGTCGATGGGGCACAGCATTGCGGATGAGAAAGCCACCTTGAAGGCGATAGACGCCGGGGCACATTACTGTACGCACTTGTTTAACGGCATGCCTCCCCTGCATCAGCGGGATATAACCCTGACGGGAGTGGCGCTGGTGGATTCGCGTGTTAACGTCGAGCTGATTACCGACGGGCATCACCTGAATCCGCTGATGATCGACCTGGCCTGCCGCTGCAAAGCCGATAATCAGGTCAGCGGCATCAGCGACGCGGTGATGGCGGTCGGTATGCCCCAGGGCAAATATCATGTCGGCGCCGCGGCGTTTGAAATCACTAACGGGATAGCCCAGACGGCTGAAGGGCTTCTGGCCGGTACGACGACATTGCTTGATTCCGGCTGGCACAGCCTGATGACCTATACCAAGATGGAGGCGACCAAGGCCGCTGCCTGCGTAACTCTTAATCCGGCTCAGGTCATGGGGCTGGACGACCGCGGCATACTGCTGCCCCAGAAACGCGCTGATATCGCTTTTTTCGAATGCGGCACGAACCGTCCGGTCATGACGGTCTGTAAAGGTAAAATCGTTTTTGACGTAACCAGAGAATCCCGATGAAATACCAACTGCTTGATACCGGTAATTGCCGAAAACTTGAACAAGTCGGCGAATACCGGTTAGTAAGGCCGGCCCTTAACGCGTTCTGGAAACCAGCCCTCCCGGACTCTGACTGGAATGAAGCCGCGGGTATTTTTACCCGTGACGCTGCCGGGGGCGGGGCATGGGAATGGCGGCGCAAACTGCCTGAATCATGGATTGTCGAGTGGGGCGGTTTCAGGCTTAACGTAAAACCGACCAATTTCGGGCATCTGGGATTTTTCGCGGAACAATATGAGAATTGGAACTGGTTTCGTGAAATTATTCCGCAGCTCGGTGCCGGAGTTCACGCTTTGAACCTGTTTGCTTATTCGGGCGTCGGTTCGCTGGCCATGGCGGAGGCCGGCGCCAAAGTCACTCACCTCGATGCCGCGCGCGGAATGAACGATTGGGGGCGTGAGAACCAGCGCCTTAACGGACAGGTTCCTGATTCAATCCGCTGGATAACGGATGACGTGCAGAAATTTGTTGTCCGCGATATCCGGCGCGCCGCAAAATATAATGTAATCGCCCTCGATCCGCCGACTTTCGGCCGCGGTTCAAAAGGGCAGGTATGGAAAATCGAACAGCATCTCGGCGAGCTGCTGGAGAACTGCCGCGAATTAATAGATGATTCCCGGACGTTCCTCATAGTTTTAAGTTGTCATTCACCCGGTTATTCTCCGCTGGTTCTGGAACGGATGCTGCTTGATGTTTTCGGCGGCGGTGAGGCCGTCAGCGGTGAAATGACTATTCCTGAGGCTGCCGGGAAAATACTTCCCGCCGGTAATTTCGCCCGGCTGCTCATAAGAAAATAGTACTGAAAACAAAGCCTTGGGATTGATTTTTCCATCCCGAAAATGTATTTTAAGTAATCGTTACTGAAAAAGTCTGTTTTGCTTCATAATCGAGACAGTAAAGCCGACGCGTACGGTTGTACGCGAGGCTGAAACTAACGAAGAGTATGGACAAAAGAGACTGTAAGCTTTTATCGGGAAAAATATTTTTAAAGCAACTTTTTTATGAGAAATATAAGAACAAGCTGAAAAGCTTGCAATAAAAAACCGGCGTTTGATAAAATAAGCGACTGAACTCTAATTATTTAAAAGGTTTTTCAGTAACGACTAAGTAAAGAATAATGCAGTTATAGGATGCGAAGATCATTAGGTACCGCAAGGCTGCTCCCGGCGCTGCTAAAAGATAACTGACGTTTTTGATCCGGTGGAATATGTGCGGCAAATATCATAATAAATTGACTGGTAAAAGATCTGATTTTACGCTTATGGAATTACTGGTGGTGATTTCGATTATTGCCATCCTTGCCGGGCTTTTGCTTCCGGCTCTCAATTCGGCGCGGCAGAAAGCCAAAGCCACGGCCTGCGCCAATAACCTTGCTTCCATTTATAAAGGTTTCGCCGTGTATTTGAGCGACTGGGATGATCGCATGTTCTGGGGAGTGGAGACTGATCCGAAGTATTATATGGACCGTTATGTTTACGGCGGACGTTCAACCGGCAATACCTACGACGGCGGGCAGGGTGACTTGTTTGAACATTACGTGCCCCGCCCCCTGAACCGTTATGTGAATGATAATATTGCGGTATTCCGCTGCCCGGATGACGTGACCCCTTTGCCCGGCTGGAATAATTCACCAAAGTTTGAACAGGTGGGCAATTCCTATGCTTTCAACTGGTATTTCCGGGATAAGAAAATGAGTCGGATAAAAAGGCCTTCCAGCCTGATCGTATTTACCGAAGCCTGTGCAATCGAAAATGACCGGGTGTTCTGGCATAAGGGTAGAGCCAACGTCTGTTTTTTCGACGGCCATCTGGATTTTTTTGCCGTTCCGGCCCAGAGCGGGGATGATTTGTACTGGTGGGAAGGCGACGACGAAGTTCCTGAAGTAAGTTTTTAACTATATGCTGAAAATTGCATAAAAAAACAGCTTAGCCGATATAACTTTTAAATTCAATATTTTTATCTTTCAGCTCACGCATTTTCGCGAGAGCTTTGTTTTTATCGGCATATATCCAGGATTGACATTGCGGGACATCCGGTTTCCCGGCGTCACAGATGCAATAGTGTCCGGATTTCCGGAGCAGCGGGCCGAGCCAGCCGAAACAGTGGTCGCAATAGCGCGGACAGGCAGCAGCGTCATTATCAAGCACTTTGCTTAAGCTTGGACATTTGTTCATCGTCAGGCTCAGGCAGTCGGCGCTTAACTCTAAAGTCATATCGCAGTTTTCCTCGATCCGGATGTGTTCCCAGTAATCATACATTCCCTTTAAACCGTTTTTGCGGAAATTTTCCAGGCAATGCTTTTCCTGGTGGCGGCTGATCTCCAGCCAGTATTTTTCCAGATGGCCGGGGCCCTGTCCCTCGAGATATTTGAATACTTCATTATAGAATCTGACGAAATGATCACTCGGCAGCATATTTGTTCAACTCATTTTAATATTTGTTACGTTAAAAAACTGCTTCACCTGAGAAAATTTGACTTTTTCCAGACCAGCTAATTTTGTCGTTTAAAGCAGTGCCTGAAAAACTGTCACAGTAATTTTTTATCCCTGAAAAAGCCTTTAAGTCTGTCCATTTCTTCGTCTGACGCCGATTCATACGGTTTCCTTCGCCATCTCCCGGCCAGCCCGAACAGTTCGAGCGCGGCATGGATGCCGCTGTCAAAACCGCCCTTAAAAGTGCCGATCAGCTCAAAAAACGGCATGTCATAATCGGTAATGACCGTAACGGCGGAATCCAGATCGCCTTTTTGTATGAAGTTCCAGTATTTGAAAGCGATTTTCGGGCAGAACCTGCCATAAGTTGAGAGATAACCATCGCAGCCATACGGGAACATGTTCATATGGTTCCGTTTCTGCCCCCCGGCAATAAGCGCTAAGTTTC
>JAQUOK010000457.1 GCA_028717165.1 Victivallaceae bacterium
TTGCGCTCGTTCCCGGAGAAACTTATGAAGACGAAAATATCCTGCTGAAAACCATTTCCGCAAGGCATCTTTGCGCAATTGACCAGACAGAGGAAGCGTTAGTCTGTAAACTGACGGATAAACATTTTTCCGGGACGGTCTGCTTTACCGGGGATACCTCGTATCATCCGCCGGTTGCCGGTTTTGCCCGCGGAGTTTCAGCGCTTATCCATGATTCCTGCCACAGTTCTGCCGCCGAAGCTGCCGCCACTGCCAAAGCAGCTGGGCTTGACAAACTGTTCCTGATCCATCATCCCGCCTCGGCAAACGTCGAAAAGCTTCGGGAAGCGCAAGCTGTGTTCCCCGCCAGTTTCCTGGCGGAGGCCGGCCAAAGCATCGAGGTATAAAAAATGGAAACTTTTTTGTGCCGTCTGCTCGGTACCGCCTCCGGCATTCCGACAAAAACCAGGAACAATGTTTCCATTGTACTGGACGTTAACAACGATTACTATATTCTCGATGCCGGCGAACAATGCGCGGCGTCCATGCTCAGGAACAGTCTTGACTATAACAAAGTCAAAGCGATTTTCATTTCCCATATGGACGTCGATCATTTTGCGGGATTGCCGATGCTGGTAAAATCCATGATCTTATGGGCCCGGCGGCAAACGCCGCTACAACTTTTCGTCCCGCGCGAGGCAATAGCAGACGTCAAAAACTGTCTGGCGATGATGTACCTGGTGGACAAGGCGCTGGGATTCCGACTCGATATCCTGCCGCTTTCCGAAGAATTCGAATACCGGGACGACAATATATCCATAACCTTTCACGGCAACCGGCATATCAAAAACCGTTTCTGCCGCAATCCGGCGCTCAAAGACAGATATCCCGATCTGCAGAAAGAGAGTTTTTCGTTCTGTCTCCAACTGAAAAACCGGAAAATGGTTTATAGCGGAGATCTGGCATGCCCGGAAGAAATGGACGCTTTTATCGGCGGAACAGATATTCTTCTATGTGAACTGGCGCATTTTACTCCCGAAACGCTTTTTCAATACGTTTCCACTAAAAATGTGAAGAAAATAATCTGTCTGCATTTTCATCCCGACTGGGACGAGCGGGATGCGGAACTGCTGGAATTGGCGGGAAAATATGGTATCAGAAATATTGAAATGGGCCGGGATGGCCTCCAAATAAATTTTTAAAACCCAAGACACGAAATATGAAAAAATTGTATGGTATTAAAAACGGGTGGGAAATTACTGAAAACCTTTATCCGCCGGAGGAAAATCTTTATTTCGAATCGATCTTTACTCTGGGCAACGGTTATATGGCGGCGCGCGGCATGCCGGACGAAGGCTTTGCCGGGGATTCCATTCCCGGATTTTACGTTGCCGGGGTTTTCGATCATTACGAAAACGGCCTTTACGAACTGGTAAGTCTGCCCGATATCTTCAACTGTAAAATAATTATCGACGGAAACGAGTTCTCCCCGGACAAAGGCCGGATAAATAATTATTCCAGGACGCTTAATATGCGGGCCGGAGTTCTGACCAGATCTTTTGAATGGGAATTCGCCGGGAAAAAAACTTTCATGGAAATAAGCCGGCTGATCAGTATGGACAACATCCATCTTGCCGCAGCGAAATACCGGATAATTCCCGTTAATTACAGCGGCAGTATTGAAATTATTACTGCCCTGGACAAAAACACCGGCAATATTGATTGGGGAAAAAACGGCACTTTTGAGCTTTCCGAAGCGCGGCATTATCATTTGAAGGTTATCGACGAGGGCTTTGCCGGCAGCGTTTTCCATCTGTCCGCGAAAACCGGAACTTCGGAAACGGAAATAACCCAGGCGGTAAGTTCCGTGCTTTATTCAGAAACAGACACCCTTATGCCCTCCGCGCACATCGGCGATGATTCCCGGATCGGCAGCGCGTTGTCCTTTGCGGCAAAGCGGGGCAAAGAATTTATCTGGGAGAAAAAAATCGCCGTCTTTACTTCCCGTGATCACGCCGCCGGAGAACACAAAAATTCGGCGCTCGAACTTCTGCGTTCCTGTGTCGGGTTCCGCTTTGACGATCTCAGACACAGACACGAAGCGGCATGGGCCGCGAAATGGGAACTGGCGGATATCCAAATCACCGGCAACGCCGAAGACCAGGCCGCGCTCCGCTTCAATATTTTCCATCTGATCCAGTCCAACGCCGAAAATGATCCCATGGTCAGCATCGGCGGCCGTTTACTCGGCAGCGAAGTTTTCAACGGCGGCGTATTCTGGGACACGGAAATGTTTGTCCTGCCGTTTTTCCTGTATACCAACCCGGCAGCAGCAAAAAACCTGCTGCTTTATCGCTACAATACCCTTGACAAGGCCAGGGAAAAAGCCGCGCATCACTGGCTGCGGGGAGCCATGTATCCGTGGACCAGCGTTTACGACGGCCGGGAACAGTGCGCTTTCTGGGAATATGCCAATGTGGAAGTACACCTCAATGCGGATATTGCGTATAATATACGGTATTATTTTGCGCTCTCCGGCGATGAGGAATTCTTTTTGAATGAAGGGCTCGAAATGCTGGTCGAAACCGCCAGATTCTGGGAAAGCCGTTTCTTCTGCAACCGCAGGAACAAGCGTTATGAGCTGATACTCGTGCAGGGCCCTGACGAATATACGGGACCGGTAAACAACGACACCTATACCCTCATAATGGCAAAACTGAATCTGGAAATGGCGGCGGCGGCAGTGGAACGCTGCCGGAAACAGCAGCCGGACAAATGGGCTGCGCTTCGGCAAAAACTGAATTTTGCCGATGACGAAGTTAAAAAATGGCTGGAAATGGCGGCCGGGATCTATGACGATTATTATGACCAGGGACAAAAACTTTTCATTCAGGATGAGGTTTTTCTGCGGCGGGTGCCGATAGATCCTTTCAGCGTCAAAATACCTGCCAAAATGCTTCGCTTCACCATGCCGTCTTATGATACGCTTTTGCGGTACCAGATCGTAAAACAACCCAGCATCATATTGCTGACTTATCTGCTTCCCGACCGGTTTTCGCGTGACGAAAAACTCGCGAACTGGAATTTCTACGAGCCTAAAACCATCCATGATTCTTCCTTAAGTTACAATACTCATTCGATCATGGCCTCCGAACTGGGATTCAAGGAAAAAGCCTATGACTATTTCCGGAAAACGGCTTATCTCGACCTGAACAAAGCCAGGGATACGGATTTAGGGCTGCACAGCGCCTGTATGGGCGGCGCCTGGCAGGCGGCGGTCAACGGGTTTGCCGGGATGAGGCTTAGAAACGGTAAGCTGGATTTTGCTCCTTCAATCCCCGACGCATGGGAAGAATTCCGCTTCAAAATAAATTACCGGGGCAAGGTTTTCGCCATTGGTATAAACTCGGATACGATCAGCATCCGAGTCAGCGGCACAGACAGTATTGACGAAATAACGATATACGGCAAAGCGGTTAAGTTACCCCGCAACATGGAGCAGGTTTTCAAATGCCGATAGAAGCTATTATTTTCGATCTTGACGGCGTCATAACAAGTACGGATGAATATCATTATCTGGCATGGAAAAAACTATTCGACGAACTTGGGATCAAATTCCGCCGTAAAGATAATGAGAAACTCAAGGGTGTCGGGAGGCGCGAATCGTTCGAACTTATCGCCGGGAATAAATTCAGCAGGAGCGAAGTCGATACGTATCTGCAGAAAAAAAACGAAT
>JAQUOK010000458.1 GCA_028717165.1 Victivallaceae bacterium
AATATAAGCGCAAAAAAACTTTATACATCAGCATAAACTTATTTTTTATCATTTATCAACAAAGAAATCGTGCGGCAGGGGCATTGGTTTCCGGTAATTTGCGGCGGCGAATGCGCTTTTAGCTTGTTTCTCCGTAATTACCGCTCCTTCCGGTATTTCTCCGGCGATAAGTTCGGAATGGGGATTATGTTTCCGGTAATTGTTCGCGGCAAGTTTTTTATTGAGATTCGCGTAGCAATAAAGACAGTTGTGCGGGCAGGTGTCGTAAGCGCCGATATCAATGCTTCCCGCACAGCCGCATTCCTGCCGCTGATTTTTATCCTTCCGCAGTTTAAGCGTCCGGCCCGCTATCCGTGAAATCAGTTCAACGTCAATGCATTTTGCCGGTTTTATGCCGAATGCTTTGAAATCGGCGGTTTCGGCGCAGGTTTCGATTTTCATATTATGAATCCTGCCGAAGACGGCAATTTCACCGGTAATTCTGAACATTTCACCGGCGTCCGGGACTCTGAATTTTATCCCGCTCATATTGCGTTCGCATTTTTTATACAGATCCAGGAAACTTATGATGCATTTTTCAGTTCTTCCGCATAAAGCAGATGCCGTTCGTTCAAAATACTTGAGATGGTGCGAATAATTGAATTTTTCCGTAAAAAAGATCGGATCATAACGCCAGATCACTTTTTCCGGCCCGATCAGATCGGAAAGTCGTTTAAACGTGTCAATGACCTGCGGTTTCGGAGGTACGCCGGGCTCGATGGATTCATCGTAAGAAGTAATGGTAATCAGGAAATAATAATTGTATTCCCGGAGTTCCGACAGGTATTTGATAATACCGGCTGGATTTTTCGACCAGAAAACGATACAATCCACGCTTTCCGGGGACAAGTCGATTTTCGAGATCCGCTTTCCGTTAAACGGATTTCCGGCCAGCACGTAACCGGCCCGAATCCGGTTGACGAACCATTCGGGATAAAAAGCCGGAATGTCCGTTCTTCTGCTTGCGCTGATGATCATGGTTTCCGCAGTTTATATTATTTGAAAGTTTTTATAAAAAAATGAAGAGCTTGGGAAGAAGAAAGCAAACTTTTTGCAAAAGGTTTTTTGTTTTCTTCCCAAGTCTTTAATTATTTACAGTCACTTCTTTTTTACAGCAGTTCCGCCGCTTTTGCCGCAAGTTCGCTGCGCTCGCTCTTTTCAAGGGTCATATGGCCGTGAATATTCAGTTCCTTCATGCGCTCGACCGTGTAAGTCAGGCCGTTGCTGGAAGAATCCAGGTACGGGTTATCGATCTGGTTCGGGTCGCCGGTAAGCACCATTTTAGTTCCGTCCCCGGCGCGGCTGATAATGGTTTTGACTTCGTGCGGCGTCAGGTTCTGGGCTTCGTCGACGATAACGAACTGGCGGGGCAGGCTGCGGCCGCGGATATAGGTTATCGCTTCAAGCTCGATGGTATGATTGACGATCAGATTGTCAGTTTTTTTGCTGGAAATGTGATCCTTTTTATCGGACTTATCCGAATGCATCAGGTAGTCGAGATTGTCGAAAATCGGCTGCATCCAGTGACTGAGCTTTTCATCCTTGTCGCCCGGCATGAAGCCGATGTCGTTTCCCAGCGGGACGATCGGGCGTGATACCAGTATCTTTTCATAACGGTTCTGGTGCAGAACCAGATCGAGAGCGGCGGCAAGCGCCAGCAGGGTTTTCCCGGTTCCGGCCTTGCCGACCAGAGTTACCAGTTGAACCGCCGGGTCAAGCAGAATATCCAGCGCCATGCGCTGTTCCCGGTTGCGCGGAGATATGTGGAGCTGGCTGTTGTCCAGATGCGGGTCAACCAGATGCAGCATGCCGTCTTCTTTCAGACGGGTAATAGCGCTTTTCTTGTTATTTTCTTCCGATTCGAGAATGAAAAACTCATTGAAAAATCCTGAAATTCCCTCGATTTCGATAATCTTGCTCTGGTAGACTTCGTTGATTCTATCCTGTTTGACGCTTAACGTCTGATGTCCCGTAAACAGCTTGTCATAATCGACTTTTTCCCGTTCAAAGTCCATTACTTTGAGGCCCAGGGCATCGGCCTTCAGGCGCAAATTAATGTCCTTGCTGATGAAAATAACGTTTTTACCCTGAAGATGCAGCGCCATGGCGACCCGCAGAATACGATTGTCAGCTCTTTCCATGGAAAAAGTTGAAGTAAATATTTCGTCCAGTTTCGTATTGATTTCCGGGGCGGTTCTTCCGGCGGAGGTAATGGTTACTTTGCCGGTTGCCAGCGAACCGGTTCTGGCGAGGGACACGCCTTCGCCGAGATGGCCTTTTTCCCGCAGGGCGTCGAGGGTTCTGATCACCTGCCGGGCATTTCTGCCTAATTCATCCTGATATTTTTTGAATTTGTCGAGCTCTTCAATAACCGCCATCGGCAGTACGATGTCGTTATCTTGGAAGGATTCCAGACTTTGGGCGCTGTGCAGAAGCACATTCGTATCCAGGACGAACGTTTTTACAGACATAAATATCCTCAGGGTTAATTGAATTTCGGTTGTAACGGCAGGGCTTTTTCATATAATAAAAATACACTCCTTCAAGTTAAAATGCAATCGGCTTTTAAAAGAAAAGTATTCGGTTTATTTTATCCTGATAAGCGGTCAGTCGGCTTATTTGGGGGAGTACATCGTAAATTTTTAAATGTCGTATTTTATTTGCAACTCAATGTAGCTGCATTTTCTATGTACGATACGAATATTCCGGTATTAGCTTTTACACCCCTTTTATTTTTTTAATCATTTTATTATCCTGGACATGCGGATAACAGGCAATGATCGCTTCGTAAACTTCCTGTTGTTCACTATCGGAAAGACGATTAAGCTGTTTCAGAATTTTTTCAGGATAGGCAAGAGGCTGGCCTGAACCAAAGAAATTTATTTCCATATCGGGAAACAACCTTAGAAAATTACCTACAGTAATGTTTCCTATGGTTTTATTGCCGTTCCATATGTCATTAATAGTGCTTTGTGGAACCTTGGTTATCCTGTTCATATGACTCTGGGAATCATATTTTTTGCAGGCTTCTTTAAAAGCACTTAAAACCTCTTTTTCCGTAACCATAACATTTCCTATTCCTGATAATAAAAAAACTATACCTGTATTTAAGAAAATACAGAAAAAAATATAATATAGACTTGATTCTATAGTTATAACTATTAACAAAAAGGAGTTGCTATAGGTACAGCTACATCCGTTTCTCAACATGCAGAGCTTCCCGGTGTAGCCGAAATTTCTCTTCGATACCCGCAGGATAAAGTTCCACTTATTTCTTCACAACTCCTGAACCAGCATAGCCGGAACTAAATAATGAAGAATGAAGAAAACGGCGCTGTGTTGAAAACCCTGAAAGGGTTATTCAACGTAGCCCGCCGCAACGCGGCGGGTAATACCGTCCCCATATCTGTTCCCTGGAGGGGAACTTCAAAATACGGTAAGGCATTTGAGGTTCCCCTACAGGGAACGCCAAGGCGTTGCCTTGGGCTACGTTAAAAATCCCTTTCAGGGATAAAAAACGGAACTGACCGATTACGACTTTAGTTTCAGGCGGACATATCATTTAATATCCTTCACGTTGAAACTGCAGACCGCAAGTAATGAAAAACTGAATATGTAAACAGCCAGAACGCTTATGTTTCTGCCGAGCCGGTGCCAGGGAATTTCCGA
>JAQUOK010000459.1 GCA_028717165.1 Victivallaceae bacterium
ACAGGATGAATTGCGACGTATTGTTGAAATCGTTCGCAAGCGGTGCCGCGACGTGGAAATGGTCATACTTTTCGGTTCCTACGCCAGGGGGGATTACCGGGAGGAGCGCGATCTTGAACCGAACCGGAAATCCGGGCATAGATCCGATTACGATGTTCTCGTTGTTACCGGGGAAAAAGCAGTTGCGACGGACAGCGGCTTATGGCAGGAAGTTACCCGGGAATGCGACAGCGCCGGTTTCAGCGCTTATGTGCGGTTCATTACCCATGATATTCAGGAATTGAACATCAAACTTGCCCAGGGACAGTATTTTTATTCCGACGTCAGGAAAGAAGGCTGCCTGCTTTACGATTCGGGAAATTTCAAACTTGCCCGGAAACGGACATTGAAACCGGACGAGAAACAACGTATCGCCCGGAACTATTTCGATCATTGGTTTGGACGCGCGAAAGAGGCATATGCGGGGTTTTTCGATTCCCTGAAAAGAAATCATTATAAATGGGCGGCTTTCAGTCTCCACCAGGCGGTCGAACATTCTTATAAAACTGTCTTGCTTGTTTTTACCAATCACACCCCTCAGGAACATCTTCTCGGCATACTTGGCAATATGGCCGCGAAGCATGACAGTTCCTTGAAGAATATATTTCCCAGGGAAACGCGGGAGGAACAGGAACGGTTCGAATTATTGGATTATGCCTATATCGGGGCGCGCTATGATCCGGATTACCGGATAAGCGAAGCGGAGCTGAAAGCTTTGTCTGAACCGGTAATGCGTCTGCTCGATCTTACCGAAAATATCTGCAAACGAAAAATTAAAAGTCTCACAAAGTAAGCCCAATGCCTTTTTACCAACATACTGCGGAACAGATACTGAATTTAGCGCTTGACGGGCTGACGAAATGGGCTTCCGCGCAAATCGGTATCGATGATTATCTCGACCGGCAGGTGCCGTCCGGACTGCGGCCGCCCGTGTCGAGTCTCCTGTTTGAATATTTCCGTTATAAAACTTTGCTGGATCGGCTTATTGGCTCAAAGTGTGCCCGGATGCCCAAACCGCGCTATCAGCATATACTGGCGCTGGCGTTGACCCAATGCCTTTTCCAGACCGGGATCGGGAAAGAATCGGCGGTCAATGTCGCGGTTGCCGCTACTTTGCGGAAATACGGCAGGTCGGCCGGAGGATTTGTCAACGGTGTTCTCCGCAATATTCTCAGGTCTGATCCGGAAAAATACCGGAAGGAAGCGCTTGAAACCCCTTTGTATCTTTTTCCGGAGATATTGCGCAAACGCTGGGAAAAACGTTTCAGCCCGGACGAACTGGCCGGGATCAGCGGGGCGCTGCTTGGTAAGGCGCCTTTGACTTTTCGCCCGACCGGGGACTTGACCGCTGAAGAACTGGCGCAGGTGAAAGCCGTTAAGTTTCCGGCTTTTGACTGGGCGCCGGGTATCGATTTTTTCTCCGTAAGTGACGCGAAAGAGCTGTTCCGGCTGGGCTTGTTTGAAAATGGCAGAATTTACGCTCAGGATCCGGCGGCTGCCCTGGCTCCCTGCATGCCGCGGATCAGAGGCGGGGAAAAGGTTCTGGATATGTGCGCCGCGCCGGGAGGAAAAACTTTGCTTCTGGCTGAGCGTCTCGGCGGGAGCGGGAAACTGGTTGCCGCCGACCGTTCCGCCAAACGGCAGGAACTGACCAGGAAGAACTTCGCGTGCCGCAAGTTGGATTGTGAAATTATCGTCGCTGCCGCTGAAGAACTGAAATTCCCGCCGGAAAGTTTCGATATTGTTCTGGCTGATCTTCCCTGCACGAATACCGGAGTGTTCAGGCATAAGCCGGATGCCCCGTGGCGTTTTACGGAAGACGTTTTGGCTGAAACGGTAAAGCTGCAGCTTAATATTTTGCAGAAGGCGGCGGCGCTTGTCGCGCCCGGCGGACAGATTGTTTACAGTACCTGCAGTATCGAATATGAGGAGAACCAGGGCCAAATCGGGAATTTTCTCGAAAAGAACAGTAATTTCCGGACAGTTAAGCAGAAATTGCTGCTGCCGGATGCATATCATGACGGCGCTTTTTCGGCAATAATCGTAAAAAACTAATATGCAATTTGCATTCAGGCAATTTTATTGCTAATATATATGAGATATTAGGAGCACGGATTTGCACGGGCGGGCACAGACAAGACGGGTTGAAACTTACTTCTTAACCCTTAACACTTAAAACTTAACGCTTAAAACTAATACGGGAGGGAAGGAAGAATATGCGTTTTCAATGCTCTTTCTGTTCGTCTATAGTATCTACGGATCTTCCTCCCAAAACGCGCCTGGAATGTGCAAGCTGCGGACATTCGTGTTTCGTTCCCGCTACGCCGTTTGAGGAAAACTGCGTGATCGGCGATTTCGTGATCGGCGAGGAAATCGGCGCCGGTTCCATCGGCAAAGTTTATCATGCCGTGCAGCTTTCGCTTGGCCGCGAAGTGGCTTTAAAAATACTCTCCCCCGAACTGAGTTCGAGCAAGTTCATAGATTCTTTCCTGCATGAAGCCCGCGCGGCCGCCCAGCTCAGCCATACCAATCTGGTCCAGGCGTATGCGGTCGGCGAGGAAAACGGAGTATGTTATCTGGCGATGAGCTATATTAAGGGGGAAACCCTGAGCGACCGCCTGGAACGCGAAAAACGTATTCCGGTGGATGAAGCGCTGCATATTGCCCAGCAGGTTGCGGAAGCGTTGTTCTATGCCTGGGATGATTCCCGGCTTATTCATCGCGACGTGAAGCCGGATAATATCATGATTACCACTGACGGGATCGTCAAACTGACGGATATGGGGCTGGCGATAACCCAGGAGGACTGGAACGCGGATGCGGAAATTTCGGGCAGCCCGTCGTATATGAGTCCGGAACAGTTTGCCGGCGAGGAACTTGACTGCCGTTCCGACATTTACAGTCTGGGAATTACGCTTTACCAGATGATCAGCGGCAAGCTGCCTTTTGTCGGGGAGTCTTTCCAGGAGATCGCCAGCCAGCATTTCAATGAGGAGCCGGTACCGTTATACCGTTTCAATGTGGGGGCGACGCTGAAAGTGTCGAATCTGGTAAAGAAAATGATGGAAAAACTGCCGGAGGACCGTTTCCAGAATTATGACGTATTGCTGAAATCTCTCTGGAACCTGCGGCATGTGACTGCGCCGGATTCGTCCCTGATACCCGATATTCATACGGTGTCCATTCATCACCTGGACTACGGATTGCAGAAAAAATCCTATAAAAACATAGTTTCCACCCAGAAGAAAGTAAAACAGTTGAAAAACCGCCGCGATATTTTATTCTGGACCCTGGTAACCATTTTCCCGGTGCCGATCGTGGTTCTGCTGGTATTTCTGCTGGTGATGGAATCCGCCCGGGAACCGGATATAACCGGTGTTTATGAAACTAAAATGCAGGTATTGGCGCTGCGCTGCGGGTCATCCGAATTCCTGCTGCCGAAACTGAAGGAACAGGCGGGGAAACTGCTCGCTGACCTCAAAGAAATAAAACAGCCTACTTTGCGCCAGGAACTGCTTTTGTGGCAGGTAAGGTATTATATCAAGCATATCGAAAACCAGCAGTTGAAAAATGAGCTGAGGGATCAGCGGATTATGCTGGAGAACAACAATAAAAAAATATTTAATAAAAAACAAAATTAGTTTCTGAGTTCTTGCAATTTCCGCCGT
>JAQUOK010000460.1 GCA_028717165.1 Victivallaceae bacterium
CGGAGTTAGGAGCGCGGAAAGCGTGAGGATTACGATCATGAAGAGCTGGCGAAATTTATTTATGGTTTTTATTTGTATCATCCCAGACAGCGCCAGAAAGAAAATGACTATCGGCAGCTGGAACATCATTCCGAATCCAAGCAGCAGCATTCCAGCCAGCCCGATATAATTGTTCAGACCGATTGCGGGCTGGAGTTCGTCGCTCCGCATGCTTAAGGAAAAACGCATCATGGCCGGGATAACAAAAAAGAAACAGAACGCGACACCGGCAAGAAACAGCGCCCAGCTTGACAGCGTAAGCCGTTTGATTACGCGTTTTTCGTCCGGATAAAGCGCCGGAACGACGAATTTCCAGACTTCCCAGGCAACATAAGGCAAAGCGGCGAAAAATGCCGCCAGCAGGGATATTTTGATTTTGACGAACAACGGTTCCATCGGGGAAAAATAATGCAAGGCGAACCCCTCAGGACAGCTATGGTTGACCAGAAGAACAATCAGGTCGCCGGCAAAATAGAAGGCGGCCGGGAAAACTATGATAACGGCGGCCAGAATTTTAAAAATGACCCGCCGCAATTCTTCGAGATGTTCGAGAAAAGTTTTGCTGTTTTCGGGAGAGTCCATCTCAGTTTTTGCCTGACCTGTCCTTTTCCGCCGCTTTTTTCTCCGCTTCTTTGTCGGCGCATTTTTCAGCGGCGTCGATCATTTCCTCAGACTCTTTGATGAAATTGTCTTTGGCTTTTTTGAATTCCCGGGTTGCTTTGCCCAGTGAGCGGGCTATTTCCGGGATCCGCCTGGCGCCGAAAAACAACAGAACAAACAAAAATATAAGTAATAATTCCTGCCAGCCTAAACCCATGGTGCATTCCCTCTGATTTTTCAGCAATATATATTGCAAAAATGCCGATGATAATATATTATCTATAGAATATACCGTAAAGCATGAATTTGCAAATGGAGGCTGGTATGGAACGTCGAACATTCCTTAAAAACACTGCCGCAGCCGGTATTGCCGGCGGAATCGCGCTAAATCTGTCCGGTGTCGCTCTCGAAGAAAAGAAAAAAGCTCCCGTGAAAAAAGGCGGATATGACCTGGTCGCCGTCAAAGGGGGGGAACCTGAGGAAATGTTTGAACGCGGGATCGCGGCGCTCGGCGGCATGAAAACTTTTGTCAAACCCGGCCAGACGGTAGTGGTAAAACCCAATATCGGCTGGGCCAGAACTCCTGAAGCCGCCGCCAACACTAACCCCGGACTGGTAAAGCGCATAGTCGAACACTGCATTAAGGCCGGAGCTAAAACCGTATACGTCCTTGACCATACCTGCAACGCGTGGAAAGACTGCTATGAAAAAAGCGGGATTTCGGAAGCGGCGCAGGCAGGCGGGGCCAAAGTCGTCTGCGGAAACCACCGCCAGGACTATCGGGAAGTGGATGTTCCTGAAGGCAAACGGCTGAAAAAGACCAGCATACACAGCGTCATTATGGACTGCGACGTATTTATAAACGTTCCGATCCTCAAAAATCACGGCGGCGCCGTAATGACCTGCGCCATGAAAAACCTGATGGGTATTGTATGGGACAGGGGATATTTCCACCGCAACGACCTGCAGCAGTGCATAGCCGACTGCATTACCGCACGCAAGCCGGATCTGAACATAGTTGACGCCTACCGAGTAATGAAAAAAGGCGGCCCGCGCGGACGCTCGCTGGCGGATGTGGCGCAAATGAAATATCAACTGCTTTCGACGGATATTGTCGCCGTCGATACCGCCGCCAGCAAAATACTGGGGATCAGCAGTGACCGGATCGGGCATCTGCGGCTCGGCGAAGAACTGAAACTCGGCACTATGAACCTCGACAAACTGAAAGTCGAAAGAATAACTATTTGAATTGTCAGCTCATGTCCGTCCGTGTCATACCCCATAACAGAAAAACATGCGTAAATACAAAATCTTAAAAATAGTACGGCTGATATGCAGTCTGCTTATCCTGCTGCTGTTCATATCCGTCTTTCTGCTGCCGAAAAATGTTTTTGCCGCCGCTGCCGGAATCCAGACGGTTCCCGCCTTTGTCAGAAGTACGGCGTTCCTTACTGCGGGAACGATCGGCGTTTTCGCTTTGCTCGTACTGCTGACTTTGGTTCTGGGACGGGTTTACTGTTCATTTTTCTGTCCGCTCGGCACAGTTCAGGACATTGCCGTCCGCCTTGCCCGGCTATTCAGGCTCCCGCGCGGAAAAAAGCTGTTTACCCGTAACCGCCGCCTGCTGCGTTATTCAGTCCTTGCGCTGCTGCTGTGCTCAATGGTTTTCGGGACAGCGATCCTTGCGGGCCTGTTTGAGCCCTTCGCCACTTTCGGGCGTTTCACCGCCGCAGCCATAAAACCGTCATTCAACCGGCTCAACAATCTGCTGGTGGACAACGCGGTATTCGCAAGCCTTTATCCCGTAGAAAATAAACCTTTTTCCCTGCCGCTGCTGTTAACCGGCAGTTCCGCGCTGATCGCGGTTTTCGCGGCCGCGGCTTTCTGCGGCAGAATATTCTGCAACACTCTCTGCCCGGCCGGAGCGGTATTGGGACTGCTGGGCATGCGGTCATGGTTCAAAATAAGCTTCAATCACGACAAATGCGTAAAATGCGGCCAATGCGCCAAAGCCTGCAAATCAAACTGCATCGACCTGAAAAACCTGCTTGTCGATCACGAACGTTGCGTCAACTGTTTTAACTGCACGGCCGCTTGCAGCTACGGCGCGCTTAATTATATTCATCCCTCAAAAACGGGAAATATACAACCTGATCTTTCCCGCCGGGATTTCCTTTTTGTCGGAGGAAGCGCCCTGCTCGGCGCAACGCTTGTTCCCCGCATTCTGCGCGGCGTCCCCTCCCCCAAAGGCATAATGCCTCCGGGGGCGCTCGATTTTGCAAGCTTCACATCCAAATGCACCGCCTGTCAGCTCTGTGTCAGCAACTGTCCGGGCAGAGTGCTGAAGCCCGCGGCCCTGCAATACGGTTTGAGTGGCTTTCTCCAGCCTCGCCTTGATTTTAATTCCGGCATGTGCGAGTTCGAATGCATCGCCTGTTCCAATATCTGCCCGAACGGGGCTTTGACCCCGCTGACCGTCGAAAAGAAAAAACGGCTGCAGATCGGCCGGGCTGAATATTTCCGGCAACGCTGCGTGGTTGTCATTGACCGTACCCACTGCGGGGCGTGCGCGGAACATTGTCCGACCGGAGCGGTCCAAATGGCCGACTGGGAAGAGGGTTTAACTATTCCCATAGTCAGGCCGGAACTCTGTATCGGCTGCGGCGCCTGCGAATTCATCTGCCCGGCACGCCCCGAAAAGGCGATAATCGTTTCCGGCCTTAAAAAGCAGGGCAAGGCGAAAGTCGGCAAATACAAACAGGCGGAAAACCATTTGCAGGGAAAAGATTTTCCGTTTTAAAGTGGAAATTAATTATAAGCGGAAGTATCTTAATAAACATTAAGTGAAAGTATCGATCATGAATGGAAATAAACTGAAAATTGCCGGGTTAAGTCTCGTAGTTATTCTCGCTGTGGGCTTTGCGGTTTACCGCTTTGTCACTCTGGACAACGATTTTGAAATAGACGATGCCGATGTTGCGAACGCCCTGAAATGGCTGCAGGCCGCGGATAAAGGAAATTTTGAAGAATGCCGGAAAAGCGCCGCCGCCGCGGAAAAATGGTTTG
>JAQUOK010000461.1 GCA_028717165.1 Victivallaceae bacterium
TCTGCACAAATTCCCGATTCTCACCCTGTCGGACTGAGATTTTCAAACAACCCGGCCGCCAATACCATCTTATGGCTGCCAAACCCGGCGAAAAACGCCGGAAAATTAAATTTATGAATTATTCAGGCTAGATTCCCTGCAGCCCTTCAGTTAAAACATTCCTTATACGATAAGGATAAAAGTAAATTACCAGATTGTTCTCCGGCGTAATATAAGCTTTTACGACAATATCATGAATCCGCTTGAAAGTTTCATCCTTTTCATATTTTTTCAGCAGAATATGCAGGATTTTCTCCACCTGCGCCGGCGGCAAGGCCACATCCCCGGCAGAAACGGAATTCAAATCAACTCCAATACCTTTTTCATCAATTCCCGGCTTGCCGGATACCACCAGATTAATGTTCTTCCCGAAAGGCGTCGTTATGTCCGTCGGCAAAGAAAATTTAATATCAAAACAGTTTCCTTTAAAAACAATTTTGTATGGACGTTTTTTGGGAGGATCCCCAACCCGCCCGGCACAAAAAAGAAAATCCGACAGGGAATCGGAATTCGAAATGGCGGCAATTAAAGCGTTAACCTCCGCCTGGCTCAAAGTCAATACGCATACCCGGCCCGGCCTGCTCCGCCAAAGTATCGCTGTCAAACGCTTAATAACGTTGCTTTGATGATAAATATCTTCCGGAGTCAGAGATTCGGTATCGTATTCCTGCGCCGGATCAAATACCAGATGAACAAAATATATCAGTATTATCCAGAACAACAGCGTGAAAAAAGCCAGAGAAACCAGAATGATTTTAAGGACTTTATTTCTTCGCTGCTTTTTCCCTGGGGATTTTTTTTCTTTTCTTCTGCGCATCTCAACCCGCCCGCCCTGTCAGGAAAAAACCGCCGGCCTGATGTATACCAGAGCCGTCAGGTCATTATCAAAATCCTTATATCTGCATGTAATAAGTTTTTCAAGTGTCAGATGTTCCGCCCAGCTTATTTTTTTAAATTCAGCCGCGGGCAGCACCTTTTCAATATTGGCCGCTTCATAACTGAGCGCGGCTGTTTTGCGGTAACTACATACTGCAAAGTATTCATGCGCCTGATTCCGATCAAGAACCTGCGTTTTGCCGGTGGGAATCATTTCACCGTTCCGCTTAATAAGCTCAAACAACAAAATTTCATTATTCCGGCCGTCAAAAACAGATGCCGTCTTTTCCCCTTCGTCAAATTCAGACACATCACCAAGCGCTACCGCGCCGGGTACGCAGCGGGTCTTTACTCCGGCTTTGCCGATAGTTATTCCTTCGATCAACGCCGCCGCCAGGCGCATTCCGGTAAAACTGCCGGGGCCGCCGCCCACGGTCCAGCGGTCTATAGCAGCGGGAGTTACTGAAAATTCCGCCATGAGTTCCAGCATCCAGATACTCAGTCCCGCGGAATTGCGCCCGTGCATGGGTTTGTATTCCGCCAGTAATAATTTACCGCTTCCGGTTTCCGCGAGGGCAAAACCCGCAAATTTCCCGGACAGGTCAATCGCCGCCGAATATTTCAATATGGTTCTCCGTATATAACGTTACTTTACGCCACTAGAGTATCAGTTGCATCCTGTTTACCCACAGCCGTAACACATTTTTCCGCTTAAAAGCGGTACTACAAACATGCTTCAAAACTTTTTATCTTTTCTTTGCAGACCTTTTCGGTTATCTCCTGAAGCAGTTTTACCTGTCCGGCAAGATATTCCAATTCCTCTTTGGTTATTTTGTAATTCATATCGTACCTGGCTCCGACATAGGCTTGCCTTAACAGCTTGAAAAGCCGTTTTTCCTCATCCGTGTTCTGCGGGAAAATTCCCTTGAATTCGTGGCTGAGGCGGTTGACTTTTATCCCTAATTCATCGAGGTCATGAAGTTTCGGCTTGTAACCGGTAAATACCAGAGAAACCGTATGATAAAAACGCTCCGTCGCCTGGTGAAGCTGGAAAGCAGCTGTTTTATAGCTTTTATCATTCATGCCATACTGAAAATATTTAAAGAAATCGTTCGCGCTTTCAAACCAGTTTCTGAAATCTCTTTGGCCATTATCCAAGCGCTGTTTCATGTTGAGTTCCTTCACTGCCGGAAGCCGGAAGCGCCCGGATGAATGCAGTAATATCCCCTCTTTTTTAATGTCGCAGAAGAAATAATTCCCGCGTTTTATCGCTGCTTTGACTTCATCAACACTGTGCATGATGATACTCAACCGGGTATCACAGTCCGCCGTTCTAAGGGCTTTTCTTTTGATCCGCTTACGGTAGCCCTTGTATTCATATTTCGGGAGGTCTTTCACGACAAGAAGCAGATCGTAATCGCTTTGGTATTCGTAAAGAATATTGTCGTCGCCGATGTATCTGTCTTCAACCCAGTCGCCGCGGGCGTAACTGCCGAAGAGGATGATGAACTCGGCGTCGATCATTTCGCTAATGATCCCGGTAACCGCCCTGAGTTCGTCTCTCTTATATTTCGGCAAATGTGACAATGATTTCTTCATGTGGAAAATATACCGCCATCTTATGGATTGACAAAGCCGCAAAAAAAGAAAATCAGCTTTTATGCCGATCTGCGTTCTTGAATGACGCCTTGAAAATTGCGCTAAACGGGCTATTTTAATGTGAATTTATAAAAACCTCAACAAATGAAGGATATAAATATGTTCAGCGCATCTGATTTAAGAAAAGGTTTGAAAATAGAAATAGACAGAGAACCCTGGGTAATAACCGATTTTGATTTCTGCAAGCCGGGCAAAGGCACGGCGCTTTACCGCTGCAAGCTTAAAAACCTCATTACCGGCAGTACCATGGACCGTACGTACCGCCCCGGCGACAAATTCGATAAACCCGACCTGGCGGAACGCGAAATGTATTATTCATATCCGGAAGGCGATTTTTTCGTATTCAGCGACGCTGAAACTTATGAGGAACTGCGCGTAAGCAAATCCGTACTCGGCAACAGCGCCTATTTCCTGATCGAGGACAGCTTATGCAACATCCTGCTGTTCAACGGCATGCCGCTGGAAGTAACGCTGCCGGTCTTCATCGAAAAAGAAATCGTCGAAACCGAACCCGGCGCCCGCGGCGATACCGCTACCAACGTTTTAAAACCCGCGAAGATCGACAACGGTTACGAAATACAGGTTCCGATCTTTATCAATACCGGCGACATCGTCAAAATCGACACCCGGACAGGCGTGTATTCCGAAAGGGTAAAAAAGGCCTGATAAACCGACCGGCGACACGGCTGGGGACAGCCGTGGCATCCGGTAATTCAGGTTGTAGTAAAAAGATGTAGCCGCCCCTTCCCCAGGGGCGTAAGATAATAATCAGGCTGTGATGTAATATCAGTGGAAAAACTTGCACATCTGAGGAATATTCAAGCCCGGTTACGTGAACGTGCCGGGCTTATTAATGCCGTTCGCGCTTATTTCGCTGAACAAGGTTTCATGGAAGTAGAAACCCCGGTCGTCATTGCCGCTCCCGCTCCCGAAGAACATATCGAGGGCATAGCCGTTGAAAACGCTTTTCTGCGTACCAGCCCGGAACTGCAGATGAAGCAGATGCTGTCCGCCGGATACGAAAAAATCTACCAGATCGGCCCATGTTTCCGCAAAAACGAATTCGGTTCCCGACACCGGCCGGAATTTACCATGCTCGAATGGTATGAAACCGGAAGCGATTATTTTG
>JAQUOK010000462.1 GCA_028717165.1 Victivallaceae bacterium
ATACCAAACATATGTATATGGGTATACCGCCCAAACTGCTTTCGTCTTTTCCAGCTTGAAAGGCAGTACCCGCAAGGAAACTGGTAATATCGCTTCTTTACCTGACTTAAATGAAATTGTTATATTTCCATTATAAGTGCCGGGATATTGATTTCCCGGTATTCTGAACTGGAGCCAGAAAAGCTTATTTTTTTTCGACAATACTGATGTCGGTTCAAATTTTTCAAGAAGTTCCGGTATAATATAATAAAAATGACTGCCTTCCATGGTGGCTTGTTTCCAGAATTTGACTTCTTTGATTTTCGGTAATTTGATAACCAGTTTATTTCCTTTTTCATCTGCAAGATCAGAAACTGCCAGCGTGGATATCTGTAAATTGCTAAGTGCATAAAGTGAAAAGTAAAACACCGCGTATTCGCCCGGCGCAGAGAACTGCCGCAAATTTTCAATCCGTTCCCGGGTTTGCGGGATACTGTCCGGATACATCATCCGGGGATTGCGTTTGTAAAGAATATAATCGGCAGAAACATTTTCAGTATTAATGGATAAGTCTTTTTCTGTGTCCCTGGGACTGTAAAAAAACTTTTTCCCTTCTGCAACAAAACTTGTGCTTTCGTCTACGGTTTCCGCTTCCAGGGTAATGTTGCGAATCCAATATTCTCCTTTTTCAAGAAAAAATACGGTTAAAGTCCCCTTGTTAATATCGCCGATTATAGACTCTTTATTTTTAAGTTCGCTGACGGAGAATTCATTTGAAGGCGGCAATGTTATCCATTTGGGACGCAGCCCTTTACCGGTAGACGAATACATATTTATGCGAACAGCCATGGCTTTTGGGCTATTTTCCCGGATCCCATTAGTTTTATAGGTTATGCGCAGTTTATACGGGGTTTGGGGCTTAAAAACAAAAGGAAGGGATCTGAGAGTTATCGGGTTTTTCGTTTTTTCCCTTAAGGTGATTTTAAGAATTCCAGTTTTTTCAGGAGAATCCGCCTTATCCATTTCATAGAAGCAATCCGGATTTTCACCTTTTATTTTTTCTGGTAAAATTGTTCTCCATGAAGCGAGTTTTTTTTCAAATGAAGCATTCCTGATCAGGTTTTGCGCTCCTGATGCAAGACTGAAAACGATTAAAAATGACAATATAGGAAATTTCATTTTCCATGCTCCTTGCGATTATGATGGTTCTGCCAAATTTTATGGTATTGTTTTTTGTTTATCTTCTTATTAATTAACATGTTAATGTCATTGTAACTCCTTCTTCTTTTTTGGGTGGGCCGTTGCCCGCAGCTTGGCTGTACGCTCACTTCTTAGTCCCCCTTCTGCACCTTGCGCCGGCAGCGGGAGGGCAAACGCCGCACTTTTATTATCATGGTCTGTCCGCATTATAGCGGGAGAGCAAAAATCTTCACTCCCGCCCTGCGGGTACTGAGCCCGATTTGAAAATTATGGTTCTTTCGGCAACAGCTTTGATAAAGCGCAAAATACCGGCCCTGAAACGATCAACATACTTCTGGAGTTCAGGACAATTTCCCGGGGGCAGATATTTGTTGTTCTCCCCAGTCCGGTTCGGGAATATCATTGCAGGAGCATTATCCCAGCTCATTCCCCATAGCGGAATCCGGTTCAGGTGATCATAATAATTACTTACGAGATAATCCGCACTGGCCGGTAATACTCCGACTCCGAGCCCCGGAAAAATTCCGCATACCGGTAATTTTATTTTTTTGTTCATGTTTGGTTTTCTATTAATAATTAACGCCGTGTACAAGTTTTTTTACCACGTCGGTCACAGAATACGGACTTTTTTATAAATGCCGCAGAACCGTTCCGGGTGTGTAATCACTCAAGCGAGACGTTTAGCTATATTTGAATCCGCCACGTCAAGCTTTTCAACGGTATTTACAGTATGTTTTACGGCACAGGGAAAAGGTGATAATAGAGATACCCGTGGTTCCCAACTGAATAATTGCGGTACCCCAGGTTATTTCTGGATATCCATGTTACACGTAAATCCAGATAACACCAATTAGCCCCATTTGAATGGTTGCGCAAAGCGGCATCGGAACTTGCCTCGGCAGGATCGGTAAAACAGTCCCCCACTAAAATAGAATTGCCGGGATCGGTCATTCTACTTACTGAAGGCGCATAGTTAGGACTCACGTATCCCATATAATTATATTCCGTTAAGCACCTGGGAGCCGAATCCGTTGTATCCTCCACACCGTATTTATCCATTTTTTTACACGAGGGACAATCTACTACCGACCATTTGGGAAGATAGGCCGGAACAAGTATGGCTGCATCATATCCCCAACCCAGCGGTATACGCGTACTGTAACGATTATTCGGGAGCCAGCCATTATTATCGTCCGCATAAAGAATAAAAGCAGTACCGCATTGCTTAAGGTTCGATCTGCATTTTGTTTGATAAGCAGATTCTCTGGCTTTGTTCAACGCCGGCAGCAGCATTGAGGCAAGGATCGCTATTATAGCGATCACCACGAGGAGTTCGATAAGTGTGAAGTTAATTCCATTTGTTTTTTGGGTTTTCATTTGTTGATCTCCTGCCTGTCATTTTTATTTTTTTTACACTTGTTCCTTCGTGAAAAGTCGGCTGTATCATAATCTTTACCGGTAAGAGGCGCCCCCCGTTAATTATTTCCATGACAAGTTTTGCGGCATATCTGCAAACAACACCCAGATTACTGTTGCATCCTGCAAAACCGAAACGCGAATGGTCATTATGTCCTCCCGTAACCGCAATATCCCGCGGAACTGAATAACCGCACCTTTCCAGGGCTTTTACCGTTGCCAGCGCGCGAAAATCATCGCCGCAAATGACAGCAGTAACAGAATTTTCCAGTAACTGTTCGAGCGGTAAGCTATAATCGGGTAATTCCGTTTCCATTGGAATAATGCCGTCAACAGCAGGCCGCTGCCAGCGCTTAACTAACTTGCCGTCAAATTCTAAACCAAAACTTTCCAATGCATTGCAGTAACCGCGATAGTGTTCCCGGGTAAGGAGGCTATCTCCCATATCCGTTAAAAACGCTATCCGCCGATGTCCAAGCTTGTATAAATATTCAACAGTACGGAATCCAGTACTCCAGCGGTCCGTAATCACCCAGTTGCAATCCAGCAATGGATCATAATGCTGAATTCCCACATGCGGCAGCGGCTGCACGTATTTATGATAAAATTCCTGCGACATCAGGCCGTGAAAAATTATTCCGTCTACTTCCTCCCGCAAAAGACTCGGCGGCGGTTTTTCGTCAACGCCGACATCGGATACGATCAGATTATAGCCGTCTTCCCCGATAACCTTGTTAATGCCGTTGACTATCGGCATATAAGTAGCGTCCTCGTGCAGCGATTCAGGTGAAAGCGTCCGGGAAAACGCCAGAAAAACAATCTGCCTGGTTTTCCGGGACAATGTCCTTTTCCGGCGTTTATCGAAATTATAGCCTAACTGCCGGGCAATATCGACTATCCGGCGCTGGTTCTCGGTGATTATGTTTTCGGGAGCGCGCAATGCACGTGACACGGTAGCTATCGAGACTTCCGCTTCCCTGGCTATGGTTTCTATGTTAGACATAAGTTTTCCGTTTATAATTCTTATCGATCCGTAAATAATTATAAATGGAAAAGCTGAAAAAAGATTATCTTTCAACGGGATTCTGCTTCATTGCGTCGATTAT
>JAQUOK010000463.1 GCA_028717165.1 Victivallaceae bacterium
ACATTCTCAACTCGCACGCTGTTGCGCTGGGCGGATCTGACTTTGAGGTTTCAGCCGTTGATGAGTCAGGGTGTAAAGCCTATCAATTACGCCTTGGATAGAGCCCTCGGGTATCGCGCAAGCCGTGAAAGCCGGGCGGCGTTACATGAACTCGTGCAGAGGATATTCCCAAAATAAAAAAACAAAGGAAAAGAAAATTATGTTTAAAACAGAACCTACGGTATTGAAATCGATATTGGCTGTAAACCTTGATGTTAACATCTGGTCAGCCCGGCGAAAGCTTCAGCCGGGTGACTTTGTGCATTCGGAGCTACCGCCTGAAAAACTGGCGTCCCTCGGAAGTAAGCGCATCTGCAATCCCTCTGACTTGAAGGTTTTTTCGACCTTAAAAGCGCGTGCAGTAAACGTGCTGGATAAAAGCGGGGTACGCTTCCTGGGCGGATGGGCTATACCTGAAGCTAAGGCGGCAGAGATTGTCAACGGTCTTGACCTTATCGCTGAAGAGTTCAAGCTTGCCAAAGATAAATTCATGAAGAATTACGACCAGGCCGTGCAGAACTGGATCAAGGACAATCCTGGTTGGGAAAAAATCATTGCCACTTCCGTGGTCAACGCGGATTATGTGGCTTCACGGATCGCATTCAACTGGCAGGTATTCAAGGTGGTCAATCCCACCGGACGCAAGAAAGCTTTGCTCGAAGCAGGGCTCCAATCTGAGGTCAGCAATCTCGGCGGAACCTTGTTTGATGAAATCTCCAAGGAAGCCAGAAATGCTTTCAATAGAAGTTTCATGAGCAAATCCATGATTACCCGCAAGGCCTTATCGCCGCTCAAAAATATACAGCAAAAACTGTATGATTTGAGTTTCGTTGAACCGAAGGTCGCTCCGGTAGCTTCACTGATACAATCCGCTTTGGATAAAATCCCAGGCAGAGGCGCAATCAGCGGAACCACGCTTTTGATGTTGAACGGACTATTGACCCTGCTGAATGATACTTCGGCTTTGGCAACTTACGCTCAGGAGATTATTGACGGCCGCAGTAATAACGATAGTGTGCTGGATGCCCTGGTCAAACCAGATAAAGCTAAAGAAGACACTAAACCCAAGAAGTCTGAAGATAAGAAGCAAGCTAAGAATCCAAGTTCAAAACTGGAATCGTATGGCTTGTGGTGATCGGATAAAAAAAGGAAAATACCATGAACAAAATAACAGAATTGAACCGGGCGCTACCATTGGTAGCGTCGGTTCTCGGGAAGAAATATGGGGTGCATGTGCAGATCGGCGGCAATACTGCCTGTACTGACGGAAGTATTATCAGGCTGCCAACGTTGCCGCTCGAACCGGATGGAATATTAGCCGGTTTGCTCAAGGGCTATACGGACCACGAATCCGCCCATATCCGGGAGACTGACTTTGAGGTGCTGAAGGATAAAGACGTCACGCCTTTGATCAAAAATATCTGGAATATATTCGAAGACTGGCGGGTAGAAAATAAGCTCGCGGAACGCTTCCCCGGATGCCGGACCAACCTCTGTTGGCTTATCGAACATGAGTTCACGAAACGCATGAAGAAACCCAAAAATCCAGCCATGCAGATATTGAATTATCTGCTTCTGGCGGTGCGTGCCTGGGATGTGAAAGCTGTGGAAAAGAACAGGGATATCGTCGGAGCGTTTACGCAGCAGGCATATCCCGACCTATTCGACAAACTCAACAGTCTGCTGGAGCAGGTCAAAGTTGATTGCCACAGTTCGAAAGATGCCATGCGGCACGCTAATAATGCTGCGGCACTGATAAAAGCGGAGTCGCTGAAGTTGGATAAGGAACCTGAAAAGCAAGCTGAGAATGCTAATAATAATTCAGGACAAACTGGGAATGTTAAACGCAGTCCCAGCAAGCAGCAAGGTATTAAGCAATTACTAAAAGCTGGTGAGGGTGATTTGCCTAGAGGACTCGGAGAGATAGTAGCCGAACAACTGGAAGGCGCGGTACCCCGTAATTTATCTATGGGGCTGAGTATGGCGGTGGAAGCACCGAAGACGCTCATACCCCTTGATATTGATGACTATTATAAAGTCAGACGGGCTTCAGCGGCGCTCCATGCAAGGCTGCATTCACTGCTCCAGAGCAAAACCCTGGTCAGGCGTTCCGGCAGTCGGCACGGTAAACTTGATACCGGCAGACTCTACCGTCTGAACCATGATCCGAAGGTGTTTCTACGGAACGGTGAGAAGCAGGGAATCAATACGGCGGTGCATATTTTGCTGGACTGTTCGTCATCAATGCGCGAAAGGATAGGACTGGCCAGTCAGGCATGTTATGGAATCGCAAATTCATTGTACAAAATCAATGGGATTTCCGTAGGCGTGACCGCCTTCCCGGCTGACGCGAGACTGAACCAGATGTGTGCGACGGTATGTCCAATGCTGAAGCATGGTCAGAGTTTGCATACGAATTTCTGCTTGCGTCCTTCAGGTTCGACGCCGATGGGCGAAGCCATCTGGTGGGCTTTAGCGCAATGCTACCCGTTAACTGAAAATCGTAAAATTATTCTCATCATAACAGATGGCAAATCGGACTCTGTGGAAAACACCGAAAAGGCAATCGAACACGGTAAGCGCCTGGGCTTTGAGTTTTACGGTATCGGGATTGAAAACCAGAATATTCTGGGGCTACTCCCCGGTTCCAGCAAGGTCATAACCAAGCTGGAAGAGCTTTCATCGACTATGTTCAGCCTGCTGGAATCTGCCATGCTTAAATCTTAACCCTCAAAACAAAAAATAAATATGGAGAATGTTATCATGCTAAGAAAATACTACACTTGTTACTCAAATTCGAAAATGAAAAATAAACTCGCGAAGATATTCAAACGGATAAGCCAGAAAGCTTTCCGGGAAGTTCTTACGCTTATGGTCATGCTTAAGAGCGATAAAGTGCCAAACTTCGCGAAAATATCGATCATGTGCGTGCTGGGCTATTTGATCTGCCCGCTTGACGCTATACCGGACTTTCTTCCGGTAGGACTGCTGGATGATCTCGCAGCAATAACTATTCTGCTGACCGAGATGTCCATCTACAAAACCCCTGAGATCGAAAACAAAGTCGATGAAATCGCGGCGATGTTTTAGCCAGCAGAGAATTTTATTACGATTTCTATTTTGCGGTGTGATATTTCTGTTTTCACCGCGAACAAATGTAAAGCCGGAAGTAGACACGCTGATGTAAATTTCAAGCTGAACTGGTTGTTCGGCTATTGAAATGCGAAATCAGCGTGCTATTTTAAAAATAATCATAAACAAAATTAACTGAGGAATATTTATAGAAGTAAATAACTCAACATTAACAATTAAATAACGTAAACTTTGACAGAGTTACTGTGAAAATCGCCAATTTTTAGAACGAAGGACAATGTCGAAAGGATTACGCCTATTATTTGGGCGTAGTCTCTTCGTATCTTCGTTCAGGCGTTTGGCGATGCCTCCACAGTGTGCGATTAGGCTGTGCCCTTTTTGTATCTGTCGGTTTGAGGAGAACACATGAATAAGACAGATACCCGAAACTACCTCAAAAATAGTTCCCGCCGTTTCTGTTGTCACACCTTAAAAATAACTGGAGGTTTTGATGGCGGATAAAACACAAGAGCCGCTCGGCTGCAGAGGCAGCCTCGCACTTATCGCTTTGATCTTCGTGGTCGGC
>JAQUOK010000464.1 GCA_028717165.1 Victivallaceae bacterium
TGCGTATTCAGGATAACCCCCGGCGCGAGCGAAAAATGTTTTGTCTGCACCGTTTTTCCGGAAATTTTCAATTCGGCCGTAATTTTATGGAACAGCTTGCCGTGGTTGGTAATTTTAAACGGGATATTTACCCCGCGTTTAATAACTTTAGGAACGGAATCGAGCCGGCACGCGCTTATCGCAACATTCTCACCGCTCCCGTGCAGAAGCAGACAGTAAAGGCGGGAATTTTTTAGTTCCCTGACGTTCAACGGATGCAGCGGAGCATTGTTTTCGGCAAAATCGGAAATAAGATAGATTTCCCGGTTGACTCCCGGAAAATTGCGGAGCTGTCCGACGGCGTTTTGCAAAGCCGCGCCGAATGAAGCCGGAACGGCAACCGGGCCCGCCCGCCGCAAGACTTTCAGAACCAGGCTCTTGTCCCGCGTCAATTTAACTCCTTCGGCGCCGGAGGCGAAAACAACGGCGGCGGTATCATCGCCGGCCAGTGAATTCAGTATCTTTTCGGCCTGTCTGACGCCATATTCAAAAACCGTGTCGCCGGAGATCGTCCGGCGCTGCATCGACAAAGAATCATCGATGACTATCACCGCTCCGGTACCGCCGCCGGAAATAAAATTGAAGCGTTTGAAAAATATCCGGGACAAGGCAAGCGCCAGCAGAACCAGAATAATCACCCGCAGCGCCAGCAGCAGGATTTCATAGAGCCGCCGCCGGAAAGCAAAAAGTTTTTCTTTTTTCACGAAAAATAATAGAGTTGAAAACTGGACGCGGTGTTTGCGGCGTTTGAAATAAAGGTGCAGGATAAGCGGCAGAGCTCCCGCCAGTATGCCCCATAAATATAAGCCGTTGACAAAATCCATCAGAACAGTTCCTCGCGTTTGCTGAAATAAGCCAGCAGGGCTTTTTCAAAAGCCGTACTTGTGGTCAGGGTTTCAAAAGCTATTTTACGGCTGTCGCAGAAATTTTTGAGTCCGGCATTATATTTATTCAGCTCCCGGAGAAAATAATCCCGACAGGCGTCGCTTTCGAGGTCAATAGTCGCCCCGGTCTCGATATCCTCAAATTCGATCAAACCTTTGTACGGGAACTCCTTTTCAAGATCATTAAGCACCTGGAATAAAATAACTTCACAGCCCTTGAAAGTCAGATGATGCAGAGCGTTCAGGAAATCCGGCCGGTAATCGAAAAAATCGGAAAATATGATCACCAGCGAACGTTTCGGCACCTGTTCGGCGATCAGGTTCAAACAATGTTCGGCGCTGGATTTCCCGGAAGGTTTCAGGTTTTCAAGCAGTTTAAGCAGATCCATCAGGTGCGGAAGCGAACTTTTACATTCAACCGCCTTGCGTATCCGGTCGCTGTAAGTAAACAACCCGAAACCGTCATGCTGCCGGTGCATCAGGTACATGAACGCCGCCGCCAGGTAGCAGGCATAGTTGAACTTCACCGGAGCATCGGTATCCGACATCCCCATCGAAGCGGACTGGTCAAGCACGATATAAGAACGCAGATTGGTTTCCTCTTCAAAACGCCTGATATAATAGCGGTCGGTACGGGCCAGAACTTTCCAGTCCAGATATTTGAGGCTGTCTCCGGAACTGTACTTGCGGTATTCGGCAAATTCCGAGGAAAAACCGTGATAGGGCGAACGGTGCAGCCCGAGCATCCCGCCCTCTACCAGGCCGCGCGCCACCAGTTCGATATTGCGCAGCGAATCAAGGGTTTCAGGCGGCAGATATTGATATGTACGGTTCTTTGCCACGAAGTTCAGCCTTTGGGTTCCGGAACATATTCAACCAGCATTTTTATTATTGAATCGGGCGTCAGGTTTTCGCCGGCGGCATGGAAATTACAGGCCATCCGGTGCCGCATGATCTCATAAACGCAGCAGCGCACGTCTTCGCAGCAGACGTTGAACCTCCCGTTCAAAGCCGCCCTCGCCTTGGAAGCCAGCATCAGGTACTGCCCGGCGCGCGGCCCAGCCCCGAAACTCAGATTGCGCTTGATGAAATCCGGCGCCTCCGGGTTGTCCGGGCGGGAAAGGCGCGCCAGGTCGGCGCAATAGGCGGTTACATGGTCGCTGACCGGGATCGAACGCACCACTTTCTGAAAATACATGAGTTTTCCGCCGTCAAGGATTTTTTGAAGTTCAACTTCACGGTTGGCGGTAGTCTGTTTCAGGATATTTATTTCCTCGTCGCGTGCCGGATAATCGATTTTGACCAGAAACATAAAACGGTCAAGCTGGGCTTCCGGCAGCGGATAAGTACCTTCCTGTTCAATCGGGTTCTGAGTAGCCATCACAAAAAACGGCTGCGGCAGAGGATATTTCATCCCCGCATTCGTAACATGCTTCTCCTGCATGGCTTCGAGCAGCGCCGCCTGGGTTTTGGGCGGAGTACGGTTGATCTCGTCGGCCAGCAGCAGGTTCGTGAAAACCGGCCCCTTGACAAAACGCAGCACCCGGCGGCCGCTGCCGGGTTCTTCATTGAGAATATCGGTACCGGTTATGTCCGAAGGCATCAGGTCCGGGGTAAACTGAACGCGGTTGAAATCCAGTTCCATAACGTCACCAAGACTGTGAATAAGCATGGTTTTGGCCAGCCCCGGTACTCCGAGAAGCAGGCAATGCCCGCCGGAAAGCAGCGCGATCAGCACCCTCCAGATCACCTGTTCCTGCCCGACAATGACTTTTGACAATTCCGTTTTGACGGCGCTGAACACCGCTTGAAGGTGTTCAAGGTCCCTGACTGTATCGTTTCCCATAAAATTATCCTTTATTAGCCGTTAAATTTAAGCGTTAAGGGTTAAGTTCCTTCTGTCCGTGTCCTTACAATCCTAATGCGTTAAACAATAGGTAATTATATTGGCTCCGAGGCGCAGCGCCGTATCCTGATCGTAGGCTACGCTGCCGGGGCTCGGAGCACCGAGCCAGCCGGCAGCGAGATCCACCGGGCTGTAAATTATCGTATAACGTTCAGCCGTTTTCAGGCCGAAAAGAAAAGGCCTGGACTGGCCACCGAATTTCTGCGCCGCCTCCGGCGACAAACCGCTCTCTTTAAATTTAAACGGAGCCGCCGCAAATAACGGAGCGTCAGCGGGAATGTTCTTCAATTCAGCCTGAGGATAAAGTTTTTTCACCGCCGCGATTACCGACTGATTGAATTCATTCATACCGAGAGCGTTGTTTATAAATATAAAACCGCCGTTATCGAGATAACGCCGCAGTTTTTCGAGTTCTTCAGCGCTGAATTTAAAATGCCCTATCCCGGTAAAATACAGGAACGGATAATTTTCCAGCGGGTCTTGCGCCGCATTTACCGGAACCGGGCCGGTACCGGTATTTATATTCACGTTTTTGGCCAGATAGCGCATGAAACGGCTTTCTGCCCCGGCGGTGGCATTCCAGATGCCGGATGAACACAGCTGCGCGAAAACCACCTTGTCCGGGTCTTTCTTTTCCGCAGCCTGCCCCGCGGTTTCGCGGTAAGCGTACAGCCGTCCGTTCTGCGACCAGCCCACCGCGTAGGCCGCCAGGTTCACGCCGAGCGTAACCGCGGAATAACGCTGATAATATTCGGCCTGTTTTATGAGGACAGGATAAGTATTGTCCCAGCCGCCGCCCATGCCGTAAGGCGAGATCACCGCCGCCAGCCGCGAGCCGAGATAAACGCCGTCAAATGCCGGAAG
>JAQUOK010000465.1 GCA_028717165.1 Victivallaceae bacterium
AACTCAAGGGCAGGGGCTGCATTTGCGTTCTTGTATTCTGGGGACGAAACCCGGAAAAAACTACAGGCTGTCAGCTTATATGAAAAGCCTTTCTCCCGGAATGAAAATTTCTTTTGCCGGGGAAAAAATTTCTCTCGGTTCAACCTGGCAGCGTTACGTCGTTCCTTTTGTGAATTCCGGCCGGGAAAGTTATTATGGCGATATGATTAATATTATTCCTTTAAGCAAAGGAACATTCTGGGTCGATGCCGTACAGCTTGAAAAAGGCAAAGCAGCGTCTCCTTACAATATTTCAGTCAGGGACGTTGTTTTGAATGTGCATTTTAACAAAACGGCAAAGGGAAATAAAAGCGGTCCTCAGGTACCTGTTCTGAAAGCTTCCAGACTTTCTGCCGGTTCCCCGTTTCAACTGGATGGGAAACTGGATGAAAACTGTTGGCGTAATCTTCAAACAATGAACCTGGTTCTGACAAACGGGCAAACTCCGACGGTTCCGACCCAGGCAAAAATTTTTTATACGGAAAAAGGTATCTGCATCGGTATCCGTTGTTCTGAAAGAAATCATGTGGGCAATTGCAAAGTCAATGAAAGAGACGGAGCGGTGTGGAATGATCCCTGCGTTGAAATTTTTTTGGATCCCAGGGCGTCGCTGGGGACAGATTATTATCATCTGGCGGTTAATTCAAAAGGAGTACAATATGATGCGTATGCCGGTGATAAAAATTGGAATGGTAATTGGCGCGCTGAAACCGCGCAAGGGGAAAATTTCTGGTCGGCAGAAATTTTTATTCCTTTTACCGACCTCGGAATTGATCGTTCGATAGATGATTTCTGGAGAATGAATATTTGCCGTGAAAATCACCGCGAAATGGAATACAGTTGCTGGTCGCCGACATTTGGAGAATTTCACAGACCGGAATATTTCGGGCGTCTGGAGATCGATAGAAAAAATCTGGAGCAGTACTGTTTTTACTGTGAAAAAGCCTGGCCGGATAACGTTGACGGTCAGACAGGAATGAATTTTACCTTAAAGAATGACACTGCGGAAGACCGGGATGTCCTTATGGAGGTGGAAATAACAAACGCCAAAGGAGAGCCGCAAAATCAATCCCGGAAGGTATTTTTGGAAAAAGAGAAAAGAAAAACAGTATTTTGTAAAAGTCAGGGGGAGGTGAAAAAAGGCTCGAAAATACAATTGAGACTATTTTCAAAAGACAAAAGATTTTGTTTTCTTAATAAGGAACTGGCGTTGGATAACTGTTTGCCGTTTTTTAAAATTATTTCCAGATACGGGCTTTATACAAAAGAAAAGGAAATAGAATTTTATCTAAAAACAAATTATGCCAGGCATATTTTAGAACAATCCGCGGCAATGCTGGAATTAGTTGATGAGACCGGAAAAAATGTAAAAAAACAATTACTGAAAAATCTTTTTATAAATAAAAAAATTGCATTTTCCTCAGCGCCGCTAGCCAATGGAAAATATAAGATAAAATGTACGGTAAAAAACTCTGAAGGGGGAATTTTGTATAGTGGTTCCGATGATTTCGTCAAGCTTCCCGCTAAACCCTGTGAAGTCAAGACGGATCGCTGGAACCAGGTTGTCTGTGTCGCGGGTTCCCCTTTTGTCCCTGTAGCTTATGTTGCAGAATCAAATCCCGGAAAAATTCTGAAATATTTATCTCAGCAGGAATTTAATTCCCTGGTTGTTTATCAAAGACATGTTGATTCCGGCTTGCTGGATCGCGCCGCAGAAAACAATTTGAAAGTGATTATTTGGACGCAAACTGATCGCGACGAAAAAAAAGACCAGGAAAAAACGGCGTTTATAAGCAAGTATAAAGAACATCCTGCAATTTTGGCGTGGTGTATTTTTGATGAAAAATTTACAGCCCTGGCGGATAAGGTCGATAAAACTGACGCTAAAGAGCTGCACAGAATTATTACAAACGGTTATCAACGCAGAAAAAAACTTGATCCTTATCATTTAACGATTGTAAATGAAGCGTTCGGAGGGATTTCTTTACTTAACAAGAGGAAATTGTCTTTTCCCGGTGATGTCGTTTCCATGGATTACTATTCTTTCACTGATCCCACCTCCCTGGGCATCCCTCAAAGCGCTAATTATACAAGGATTCTGTATTCAATGGCGGAAGCGGAAAACAAACCCTGCTGGTATTATCTTTCCGGCGGTCTGGGGTATGCTTTTATGGTAGGCAGAGAATATACTGCGGCGGAACAAACTTTTTCTACTTACACTGCGTTAATCAACGGCATAACCGGAATCCTTTACTTTTCGGATCATCCCAGGAGCCGGGCAAACTGGGAAGCCATAAAGAACCTGATAAGAGAAATTAAAGAATTGACGCCGGTTATCGCTTCTTCAGATGAACTGAAGTCCGTTATTACATGTTCAAGTTCCCGGATTCAGTGGCTTGCCAAAAGACTGAATAATCAGATATATGTAATTGCGTTAAATAAGACGATTGAACCGGTTTCGGCAAAGTTTTTTGTCAGCAATCAATCTTCTTCCCAAGCGGATGTTGACGTGCTGTTTGAAAATAGAAAAATTCAGCAGAAACACGGAGCGTTTAAAGATTTCTTCCCCGGTTACGCCCGCCGCGTTTATAAAATTACAGTTAACTAACTCGCCCTGTATCCGAAGTAAAAATATATTATAAGGTAAAACAGGCAAAATTCTTTGACAAAAAGCTTTTGAATCCCTACCGTATATTATGGAAAGTAAGGTTGAATCATGGAAAATTATGAGAATAAATATTTTCCGGAGATAATAGAAGCCCGGAAATGTCAATGGCCCGGGTTAGAAGATATTAAGCGTTTTTTCGATAGAATGGTCAAGGAATTCAGCGGGTTGTTTTCTTATGAAGAGATAGGTCTTTCGGTCGAAAACAGACCCGTCTATTGCGCCCGGATAACAAATTCTTTTGTGCCGGATACCGATAAACAGGTAATAATGTTTATCGCTGCCGAACATGGCGATGAAAAAAGTGCGACGGGAACGGTTCTGAAGATAATTGAATGGCTCATTTCTCCCGAGGCGAAAGAGACTGTTGACAAGCAGATTATATATTTGGTGCCGGCAGTAAATGTTGACGGCTACGTTAACGGCCGCCTTTTAAACAGCAATGGGAAAAATCTTTTTGCGGATTACAATTACGATGGGCTGCCGCCGGGACAGCCGGAATCGGAAAGTATATGGCGGGTGCTCGAGGAAATTACTCCGGATGCGTTTTTTTCGCTTCATGGACTTTCTGAAGACTGGGATTCACTCGGATATCCCAGGACGTGGGAAAGTACTGACGTCTCATTTACTTCTCAATATGAAAGATGTTATAATAGAAAATTTATCGAACGGATCAACGCCGCTGCGGAAAAGGCCGGATACATGCAGGACCGGGGCGAAGAAGATATTGAACGGATCCTGCCGCTTATTCCCGCTTTTGAATATCATTCATTCCCTTCTTTTGAACACTATGCCTGTTCAGTGAGCTATTGTTATAACCGGTTTCATTCGCTTTCTTCGATATTGGAAATAGGGCCGGTCGCTTCAGGTTTTCTCCGGTGCCGGGAAATTCTTCAGATCGGCAACGGAACCTGGGAATACGAATGTTATCCGGGGTATCCCAATAGAATAATAACATGTTCGGGAATACCGAGAAATTTACTTG
>JAQUOK010000466.1 GCA_028717165.1 Victivallaceae bacterium
ACTACGGTGAAAGATGGGGAGAAAATATCCCTCGGAGATAAAACTCTGGAGTTTATTTATACTCCCTGGGTGCATTGGCCGGAAACCATCTCCACTTATCTGACGGAAGACAAAATATTGTTTACTTGTGATTTTTTTGGATCGCATTATGCAACTTCAGAGCTGTTTACGGATTGTGATCCGGTAGTGTACGAAGCCGCGAAACGTTATTATGCCGAAATCATGATGCCGTTCCGGAGTGTCATTCGAAAGAATATGGAAAAAATAAATGGACGAGAAATCGTTATGATCGCTCCCAGTCACGGACCGGTTTATCGTCAGGTTGAATACATTACCAACGCATATAAAGACTGGATTTCCGACAGCGTGGAAAACGAAGTTGTCCTGCCTTATGTTTCGATGCATGGCAGTACGGAACGGATGGTGGAATTTTTAATCGGTGAATTAGCGGCACATAATGTAAAAGTGCGACTTTTCGATTTAGCGGTTACTGATTTAGGGAAACTGGCCATTGCCATGGTTGATGCCGCAACTTTGGTAATCGGAACTCCTACAGTTAACGTCGGTCCCCACCCGTTGGTGTTTGCCGCCGCCAATTTGGCCAATATTTTGCGTCCTAAATTCCGTCATATCTCGATTATTGGTTCATATGGGTGGAGCAGTAAGGCAGTCGAACAACTTGTTAATCTGGTTCCTAATTTGAAAGCGGAAGTCATTGAGCCGGTCATTTGTAAAGGGTTCCCTCAAAGCAATGATTTTACCGCACTGTCCGCTCTCGCGGATAAGATTGCGGAACGCCATAAATCACTGACACAGAAGTGAAAAATAACTCTTCCCATAACCTATTGATTATATATTATGAATAAATTAAGAAATAAACCAATTGGGCAAATAGTGGCGGAAAATTTAACTACAGCCGGAGTTTTTGAAGCTCATGGTATGGATTTTTGCTGCCATGGCGCACAAACGCTCGAAAGTGTCTGCAAGGATCATCATGTTGCTGTCAAGCAAATCGAATCTGAATTATCAGCGTCAATCCAATCGCCGCCTCAGGATTACTCCGATATTAATGTCATGAAGCTGAATGAATTGACACATCATATCGTCACTGTTCATCATCTCTATACGAAAAAAATGCTGCCGGTGATCGCAAAGCATTTGGATACGGTGGTTAAAGTTCATGGCGTCAATCATCCAGCATTGTTCGATATTAGAAAAAATTTTATTTCTTTGCGAGAAGAGTTAGAACCGCATTTGGAGAAAGAAGAGAAAAGTATATTCCCATATATTGATGCCTTGGCGACAAACATTCCATTACCGTCTGTCGATTTCCATAAAATCTCTCAACCAATTATTCTGCTGGAACAAGAACACGAAAATGCAGGCAGAATTTTTGATGATATTAATAATTTGGCTCAAGGCTACAAACCTCCGGCTGATGCCTGTAATACCTATCGCTTGGTACTTCGTGAATTGCAGGAATTGGAACAGGATTTACACCTTCATATCGCACAGGAAAATTACCTGCTGTTTCCGAAAGCGATTAAATGCGAGCAGGAAAGATTGCAAAAATGCTAAAAATCAAACGAATATACGAAGAACCAGATGATAGTGACGGTTTCCGTATTTTAGTCGATCGTCTCTGGCCCCGGGGAATGACCAAGCAACGGGCAAAAGTCGATTTATGGTTAAAAGACATTGCTCCGAGTACAGAACTCCGAAAATGGTTTGGACACGACCTGCAAAGATGGCCTGAATTTTATAATCGTTTTGTCCTGGAGTTGGAAACAAAAAAAGAGCTTTTGGAACTCATTGAAAAAAGAGAAAAAGCTGGAACCGTAACGCTGTTATTTGCCGGTAGAGATGAAAAGCATAATGAAGCGGTGATTCTTAAAGAAATAATCGACTCGCGGCTGAAATAACGACGGTAAAGTTAAACTCCCAGATCGATCATGGCGTTGGCAACCTTTCGGACCGGCAATATTTGCTCCCAGAACATAATTATCTTCAATACCAAATTCTTGAGTAATATTCCGGCACGCGGAATGAATACTGCGCATGATGCCGCGAAGCTTGGAATCAACCTCTTCCGCCCCCAGCCGACCCGCATGGCGTTCTGGCTCATCTCAAGTCCGGAAGTCGCTACCCCGCCGGCATTGACCGCCTTGCCGGGACCGAACAGTATTTTGTTATTCAAAAAATATTCAACCGCATCCGGAGTTGTCGGCATATTGGCGCCCTCAGACACACACATACAGCCGTTCTTCACCAACGCCTTTGCATCCTCGAGTTCAAACAGGTTTAAAAATCCGGTACGCAAGCAGTTTCACGCGGTCATTCACGAAGAACCACACCAATGCATAGCCCCACACAAATCCGGCCCATCCCCAGCCAAGCGGCATCATAAACAATCCATAAACCGCGATCAACGTCGCTACGATTTGTGTGCCAAGCACGGCTATCCATAAGATACGTGCCGGACGGATGGACCAGAACGGGCCGCGTGTACGCGTCAGAAAAATCGTCAAATGTCCTGCTACAGACAACTTCAAATACATCAGCGTCTGAATGTGCGCACGGTCGAGATGAAAGACTCGTTCCCCAAGATAAAACAAGCCGAAGGCGGAGACGACCCCGATAACGCCCAGCACTGTGGCGACCCCCAATACCATGCGCATGTTCCAGGCTTCGGGATGATCCTTGTAATGAACGTTGTCAAACGCAATGGACAGGATCGCACCGTCATTGAGCAGCGCCAGCATCACAATCATTACCGCCGTCAGGGGATAGAAGTTGAACATCAGGATCGCCAGCGTCATGAACAACAGCACGCGCAGCGTCTCTGCAATGCGATAGATCGCGTAGCTGTTCATCCGCTGGAAAATCCTCCGGCTCTCCTTGATGGCATCAATAATCACCGATAAACCAGGTGTCGTCAGCACGATGGACGCTGCCGCGCACGCCGCATCGGTCGCACCCGAAACGGCGATGCCGCAATCAGCTTTCTTCAGTGCGGGAGCATCATTCACCCCATCACCCGTCATGCCGACGATGTAGCCGTGTTTTTGCAGGACATCCACAATGTGAAACTTATGTTCGGGGAATACTTGGGCGAACCCGTCGGCCTTCTCGATCGACTCCGCTATTTCATTGGTCTCCTGTTTTTTCGAATCACCCAGATTGGCGGCATCAAGAATGTTTGAACCCAGTTCCAATTTTTTGGCGGTTTCCTTAGCGATGGCCAGTGCATCGCCTGTCACCATCATAATCTTAACGCCCATCTGCCGTGCGGTCGCGATAGTGGCTTTGGCATCTTCGCGCGGCGGATCAAACAAGGGCAACACGCCAAGAAAATGCCATTGCCCATTACCATCGGCCCGCGCCACGCCCAATGAGCGAAAGCCGCGCGCCGCGAATTCGTTGACCGCCTGTTCCGCGGCAAGCTTCACCTGCCCGGAATTAGCCACTAATTCCAAAATCACCTGAGGCGCGCCCTTCGTTACCTTAAACGTTTTCCCATCCGCCGTTTTGACCGTGGCCTCAGTGCGCTTATGGATTGGATCGAAAGGCTGGAAATGAACCACCTGATAAGCCGTCAACGCTTCCTTGTCTTTCAATCCGCCCAGCACGGCCAGATCGATGCTGTCGTTATTAGCCGCACGCGATGCCAGCGCACCATT
>JAQUOK010000467.1 GCA_028717165.1 Victivallaceae bacterium
ATCCTTTCTCCATTGCGCCAGTATCTCCTGTTATTAAAAAAATGCAAAAAGAAGCCAATACGATTCCTGCCCCAGACAATAATTTTCGTCCCAGACGCATAATATTATTTAAAAAATAATTCTTTCCCCGTAAAAATTCCGGCACGCGATCTGACTGCATATTTTAACTCCTTTTTATATTTGATGATTGAGATAAACCAATTTTAATTGACAAACCTTTTTATGATTTTTAAGTATAAATAATTACGAAAACAAAAAAACGCCCGACAAACCCTACAAGCTTCAAGTTTTTTGAGTAGTTCCTGATATTGTTATTGGAAATATGAAAATGCTGGAACTACCCCTTGCTACAGGAAGAATTTGAATTTTTACAGGCAATAACTTTTTTACTGTAAAAAACAAAATGCCTTGCTCGTGGTTTTTAACCATATCATTTCTAAAACTTATTTATTTAGAATACCAACCTCTGTTGTCCCAAACTTCTGTCGCCGAATGCCAGCTTACGTGTCCGTCGACCCATAAATAGTTTCCGCCGCCGCCATGTCTGTTAGCTATATCAGTTTGAAGAGTACCACCATTGTGACCATAGTATAAATAACATGGTCGGTGGGTTCCCAGTAATGTAGAATCATTGGTATCCGCGACCATAATAGTCTTTGACGGACTGCTGACTTGATTAAGCTTAACCCAATCATTTTGTTTCCAGCCAAGATTCTTAAAATTCCAGCCGTAGCCTCCATACGAACCATCAAACTCATAGCCATACGCAGTACATGGCTCATAAAGTTTAAGGTCCGGTTGGGCAGGACATCTGAATATTCCATGGGTGCAATTGTACAAGGTCACTTCTTTATTGAAATACTTCAAAAGCAATTCCTGCCACGTTTTCCATTGTGACGCAATAAATATCGTCGTATCTCCTGAATGCGGGAGCCAACCATCATAATCACCAATATACATGGAAACGGCAGAACCTATTTGTTTCAAATTGGCGGTACAGTTGATACTTTTCGCTTTTTCCTGCGCTTTACTGAGTGCCGGCAGCAGCATTGCGGCGAGAATAGCAATGATCGCGATCACGACGAGCAGTTCAATGAGCGTGAAGTTGCTACAGATAAACTGCTTACAACTTTTCATTTTCCATGGTTTCATTTTTCTGTTCTCCTTGAAATTTGTTTAATATTTACATTACGAAACCTGCCATTACAACAGAACCGACAAAAGCCGGCAACCAACTCTTCCCATACGACTCGCACGCTCAACGTCCGGAAAAAATGCGCTACGCTGATTTTTCCCAGACCTCGCTTAGCGAGAACTGTATTTATTCAAGCGCAACAAGTTGCGCATAAATTTCGAGCCGTCAAGAGGCTCGACCCGTGATTTCGGCCGCTGGATTACCGAGGCGTTGCATCCGCCATTTTTAATTTTTTTGTTTTTGTTGGTATCGACCATTATGCGAAATTCATCATATTGAGTTTTTTATTCATCATTTCAAGCATATACGAACCATTTTTGTAAAAATCCGGATTGCTCGACTGCCTTTCAATCAGGCTCACAGGCTGAATGATTTTTTTAACAGGCGAAAAATCCTTATCTCTGAACCTGCGGAGCAGCAGTTCCGCCGCGCTTTTGCCTATCTGATAAAAATCGACATCCACAGTAGTCAGGGGAATTTCGGCAAATAAGCCCAGACTGCCGTTGTCAAACCCTGCTAACGCCATAGTTTCGGGAATCCTGATCCCTCTGGCGAGCAAGACCTTCATTGCCAGAATGGTAAACCCGTCGGCCGTCGTTGTAATCGCGGTCGGCGGACATTGCAATCCCAGCAGTTTATTTATTATGGTACTGATCTCGCCCAGATAATTATGATTGAAGTCTTCGTCAAAAGGCATTTTTTGTACAAGGCCGGCATCGAATGGTATTTTATGATCTTTCAATGCGCCCAGATATCCTTCCAGCCGTTCTCTAACTACGGAAGACTGGCTCGGCGCCATAATATGGGCTATCCGGCGATGTCCCTTCCTGATCAGGGATTCGGTTACGTCATATGAGCCGGAATAGTTGTCCACCCCGGAATAGTCGCATTCAAAATTGTCATAATAACGGTCGACAAGCACAAACGGGAAACGTTTTTTCTGTAAGTTTCTAAAAACGGCGGCGTTATGTTTATTCTTTATTATCAGGGGATAAACGATCAGGCCGTTGACCTCGTCAGCCAGTTCCTCGACAATTTTTTTTTCCGTCTGGAAATTACCGCCCGAACATTTCACCGTTAAAAGATAACCGTTTTTTGAGAGGGTTTCTTCGATCCCGTTAATTATTTCGCCGCAATCCTGATTTATATAATATCCTATAAACGCAACTGTTTTTGATGCGCTTTTTTCCTTAACAAAAGTACCGCGTCCGGGAATCCGTTCCAGCAAACCTTCCCGCACGAGAGTATTCAGCCCCGCGGCGACGGTTCGTTCATTAATTTTGTATTTGCGGGCAAACGCGCTGTCACCGATAAGACGCGACCCCCTTTCCAAGGTTCCTGAAAGGATTTGTTCTCTGACCGTATCGGCAATGATGACATGTTTGGGCTTTCTGCCGGTCAATTCCATTATCTTGTTCATTAAAAAGCGCTCCTGGTTAAACGCCGACACTGTATTATCAATGCGTAACTACAGTAATAGTACAGTGCGAAAAGTGATTTGTCAAGTGCTATACAACCTTAATAGTCTAAAAAAGCAAAAATTTTTTGCAGCGCTGGGGTGACTGCATCAATGAAAATTACCAGTCATTGCCTTGAAGATCGATGGCCCCGTCCGGGAAACTTTTCACCTTCAGGGGGAAAAACATGGCGATATTTTTTTCGGGAAGCGGCACGATATTTCCGTTTTCATCGTGCCTGAAAATTTTCTGCCGCGGCAGAAGCCGCCAGCCGCACTTGGCATAAAGTTTTTCCAGTTGCGGCACGCAATACAACAGGCCGACGTCAAAATTTCTTTTTTCCGCTTCCTGCATTGCCGCGGCCATTACTTTTTCGCCAAGTCCCTGTCCCCGGTATTCCGGCAGCACAAAGACATTCTGGATTCCGGCCGCCCGAAGCTGAGAATCGCCGGCCCTTATAAACCGATCGACAATGCCGACATGGGCGGCGATACAACCTTCGCTTTCTATGATTACCGACCAGGCGGAAGCTGAACCATGCCATACCCGGCTTTTGGAAAAAATTCCGGCATCGGCAGGGAAACAACGGCATAACGCATTCTTTAAGTCGCGGTCAATATCCGCCGTCATGTTTTTTTCTTCTATTATCATTATTTTCATAGGACGCTCCATCAGTTCGAACCGGCAAGCGGGAGTTTTCTGTCTGCAGGCAAACGCTCAATGCCCAGGAACCTTTTTATATTGCCGGAAAAGTATTTTTCTATTTGTCCGCCGCTTAACGCCAGGCCCTGAAGAATTTTTCTATCCCTTGCGATCCAGTCCCTGCCCCAGGATAAATTGTATTCGTCGGCATATGAATCCAGGCCGAAAAGAAGATTGTTTTCAATATCGTAGCCGACCGTATAAAGTTTTTTCAGGACATCTTCGCGGTAAATAACCGGCGTGCCCGGAGTCGTATCAATAAACATTTCCGTGGAAGTCTCGGGATTTAAGGCCATTGCATTAAGAAATTTCCCGTAAAGGGC
>JAQUOK010000468.1 GCA_028717165.1 Victivallaceae bacterium
AAGAATAGAAATTGTGCGTTTGAACTCAAATCGAAGCGAATGACGCTACAGAACAATAAGCATGACCGCTTACTTTCGGAAAATACTTGGCAAACCAGTTGTAATAAGCATTAGCCATATCCATAGCAACGACCCTAAGTTTTGCTTTACGTAATTTTCGCAAAGCTCCATGTATTGCCTCCGTTCCTTTGCCATTACCCACATGAATCACTGCTCCCGAGTTCAAATCTCTAACTATTGTCAAATACTTGCCTTCATCCTGCCTTTGACTTACATGTATTTCATCAATGCCAATTGCTTTGATATGCGAGGTTTGAATACGTGAATATTTGCGCTTCAACGCTCGTTTTTCAAGTTCTTTTACTGTGTGCCAGCGCAGATGAAAGAAATTTGCGACTGCCTGAATGCTCATGTGTTGACGCAGTTCTAAAATCGTTCGTTCAAGCGAACGTGTTAACCTGGATTTTGGATGCAACAGAAAATGAATATGTTCCATAACCCGAACATGGCAAGCATGACAATATAAGCGGTGAGTTGTCAATTTCAGTATAACTTTACGGCAAAATCCCATTGGTTCGGCGTGAATTTTCCGGTCGCTTACAGCTTTAGGTGTTACATCCAGTGAACCGCACCAGGGACAATTGAACTTTGTCCGCTTTAAAACAATTATCATTGTTCTTCCAGAGTATTTTACACTCTGCTGTTGAAATCCACGGACTCGCTGACTATGATATAAATTGACCGACATTGAACTTCTCCTATTTTAGTTTGTGACTATTCGAAAATAGGTACAATGTCGGTCGTTTGCTAACTCGTCATTATATTTTCCTTTATTTATTCCTCAATTGTGGCATAAAACGTCGAAGAACCAAAAAAATATTGTCTGTTTCACCGTACTACCCCGGAGGTTTCATAGCTGCAAGTACGTCTTCGAGATTGAAACGGATGTAACGAGGTCCTAGCTTCCAACATTTCAATAATCCGGTTTCACACATACGGTCTACGGTACGGGTACTGACTTGGAGGAAATCGGCGACCTCAGCACGGGTCAACGGCCTTTTAGGAAGTTTTTGAGCTTCTTCTTTTGCTTCATTTGGCTCCAGTGCTTCACGAAGGCGTTTGTGTTCCTGTGGATTGAGTTTCCCAGAAGTTTCCAAAAATCCTATGAAATCCATTACCTGCATTTTGGTTTCGTTTTTCATATTAATCTCCTGCTAAAAGGTTATTTATGCAAACTTTAACTATACAAATTATAATATAAAGTTTACATAAATGCAACAATAAATTCAATAAAAATTGTGGTTTTTTCTAAAATGGGCTTGGTGAATCCTATTTTGTAGGTCAATTCCTACAGCAAATCCCCCAGAGGAGAAAATCGAAGCTGGTTCTTAATACAATAGAAAATTTTGCGAGTCGAGGACGTGACGCCGGTACACGCTGAGGAGAAAATAAGGGTAACATTCATAATAATAAAGGCAATAATTGGGGTATTATAAATCAATATAAGCCTCAAAAGACTAACTCTAAAAGGAAGAAAGGTAAAGGATATAATTTGAAAATGTTTCCACAACAAATCCGCAACTATTCGCAATCTGAAACCGGACCAGTTGAAGTTGTCGGATTTGTATCATGCGGCAATAAATATTTTGGCGTTTGGATATGAGAAAAACAGCTTGACTAATTTTCATTAATCAAATCCGGTTTTATCTGTAAATATTTCTGTAATCATTGCGTACCCCGCAGTATCATGGCATCGGCCACTTTCTTCAATGCCAGACAATAAGCCGCCTGGCGCAAATCCATATCGTTCTTCTGCGCGTAGGTACGTACCTTGTTGTATGCCGCAATGATCTTTTTCTTCAAGCGTTCGTTGACTTCCGTTTCTTCCCAATAGAAGCCTTCGCGGTTCTGCACCCATTCATAATAGCTGACAATCACTCCGCCGCTGTTGGCCAGAATATCCGGTACGATCGTCACATTCATTTTCTGCAATATCCCGTTCGCTTCATAGGTAGTTGGCCCGTTTGCGCCTTCAACGATCAGACGTGCTTTGATTTTCGCTGCATTATTCTCGGTGATCGCTCCTTCCAGCGCGCAGGGCAGCAGTATATCACAGTCACAGGTAATAATATCTTCAAGTTCCGAAGCCCCGGCAAAACCAACCACGCTGCCGGTTGCCGCAACATGCCTGATCAATTTTTTCACGTCGAGTCCATTCGGATTGCAAATCCCGCCTTTCACGTCTGAAACCGCTACCACCGGTATGCGGTTCTTCCGGCAGGCCAGCGCGGCATGGCTGCCGACATTCCCAAATCCCTGGACCGCAACTTTCGGATTCTCCAGCTTCATATCTTTGATCGCTTCAAGCATAGTAAATACCACGCCGTTGCCGGTAGCTGCCTGCCGACCGGCCGAACCGCCTATTTCCAGCGGCTTGCCGGTAACCGCGGCTCTGGCGTTTGACTGATGTTTACGATATTCGTCGTAAATCCAGGCCATTTCCTGTGCTGAAGTACCGACATCGGGAGCCGGAATATCTATGGCCGGGCCGATATCATTGACTAGGCGGTGGGTATATTTACGGGTCAGCCGTTCGCGTTCACTGAAAGACAAGGTGGCCGGGTCTACATTGATTCCGCCTTTGGCGCCGCCGAAGGGAATATCCACCAGTGAGGTTTTCAGGGTCATCCAGGTGGCCAATGCTTTGACTTCATCGAGATCGATCATCGGATGGAAGCGAATGCCGCCTTTGTAGCAGCCGAGCATATCGCTGTGCTGAACGCGATAGCCGAGGTAATAACCGGCTGTGCCGTCATCGCGTTTCAGCGAAAGGCGGAAAAGGATGGTCTTGTCCGGAATCAGAAAGCGTTCGACCAAAGTCTGTTGCGGATATTTCTTTTCAAGTTCCAGATAGTCTCCGGCCGCACGTACCAGTTTGCTGACATCATCAAAAGGATTAGTTTTCATTCATATTCCTCACAGTGCCAGACTACTGTACGGTCTTTTACATATTCGCAGGTGTCCTTTTTATCGCATAACCGGCACAAACCATTATATTCGCGAGACTGAGATTTGGAGGGTTTCAGCGTTAATTTCGGTTGGGGCTTTTTTTCTTTGGTTTTGGCGGATTCCGTTTTGACTATCGGATTAAATTCTCCGCATTCCAATACCGGACGAACGGCGTTTTTCAAAAAAACGCAGTGCGGCGAATTAAGACAACAACTGCAAAGACCTGAAATTTGTTGTTTTTTCATTTTGGCCTATTCCTTTACTATGGGTTAACAAAACACCAGTAGTGAAGCACTCTTTATGCCAGAAATCAGAAAGCCGCCGGAAATATTGGAGGAAATAGTTTGTTTCTGCCTGAAGGATAGATAATTATGGTTTTTTGATAAATTGCGTAATTGTAAAAACAATGAGGAATTATCTCTGAAAAGAGCAGTTAAGTGGGGAATTTTTCCCCACTATCCGGTATTACCGATTGTCTTGAGTTTTTCGCGCAGGGTCTTACGGTCGATTCCCAATACCTGCGCAACTTTTGATTTATTGCCGCCATGAACAGCCATTGTCCGCAGTATGTGTTCGGCTTCAACCTGCGCCAGAGTACGGTCGGGAACCAGACTGCGGACAGGATTCAGGTACAGGAATTCCGGAATGTCCGAAAGTTCTATAAGCC
>JAQUOK010000469.1 GCA_028717165.1 Victivallaceae bacterium
TATATCAGTAAATATCTGCATAAACGCGGTCCGGAATATCTGTTTGTCACTTTAAGAGCTTATCAACTATAAATATAATCGTCCGTCAATATTATTCTTCCCCTTAAGCGAACAATCATTGCTCTATTTTAACCTTGTTCAACCGCTTGATAAACACGGTGAAGGAAAGTGACAATATCTGCGGATTCGCTGAAAACAGATCATCCCGGTGGCAGGAATGTCCCAATGCCCATAGCGGAAATTATGCAAGGGGAATAAAAAATAAGGTTCTGGAAAAATTATTCCCGCCAAGAAGCAAAGAACAAATTGCTTCCGCCAGAAAAAAAGCGATTAAAGAAATTGCGGAAGCCGAGGAAATCCGGCTTATTCCGATGCATTTCATGTGCCTTGCCTGTTTTCATAAAGGCAGGAAGGAACCTGAACCGATAGAAGCTGACCTGTTATTCGAAGTATGGGATAAGATCCGGCGCCAACCGGATATTCCGGTAAGGATCGTCAGGAAAAATTGCATGGTATGCTCCACCTGCAGATTGTTTGATACCAAAAGGAAAATGTGCGTCAGAGGCGGAAAAATAGGCGCGGAATTACGGCAGCTTCACAAAGAACTGCATGTCCTTCAAAGAACAGGTCTTAAATTCGGTGATATTATTCCCGCGAACGAATTGTTTTCCAGAGTGTTTAAGGAAATAGCATCGACTTATGAAATATGCGCTTACGGCAGCGGTCAAAAAACAGCGCCTGAATGGCATGTTTGCGGAACGCCGGAGAATGAAGAATATTACCGCAGCGGTAGAAGCGCAGGTATTGGAATAAAGTTAACCTAACCAATAACCTTAGACAGTCATTACTGCAAAAGCCTCTTTGGGCCATACTTTTCGTTAGTTTCAGCCGCACGTACAAAACTGTACGCGTCGGCTTTACTGCCTCGCATGTGAAGCAAAAGAGACTTTTTCAGTAACTGCTGCCTTAAACCTTATCTCCCGCTTTTCCCCCAAACAAACCTGCTGACCACAATTTTTCGTCAATTTCTGCATTCGGGTATTGACAACACCGTTTGGGCACATTATAATTTATATAAACAATATGATATGTTTATAAACAATATATTATGATTTAGTGATTGCTGAGCTCAGATTAATTATTTTTATTAAAACAAATCAGGGAGTTATTTATGGCGCTTCAAAGTATGATGAACGGTCCGTTGAAAACTTTACAAAACTTTATGCCGGCGGCTTTTTATGTATTTTCCTTTTTAGGCGGATCAGTTGTCGCCGCCGAAGATTCTTTCTGGTCGGTCAATGCCGATAACACGGATTTCGGCATCGCGTCCAATACCGGCGTGCTTCGTTATTACCGGCACAACCGGCAAACGCCGCTTATTGAATATATGAGCCTGGGCGAAGATAAAGCGTTCCAGGTCGAATATAAAAGCGTTAAATGGAGCTATAGCTGGAAAGACGGCAGTCTCAGCCTGAAAAAAGGCAATGGCCTCAGAAAAAGCCCGGAAGAAAAAACCGCCAGGATAATGCCCTTGTATTTTCTGACTCCGGAAGCCGGTGTCGTGGAATTCGAATCGCAAGGAAAACTGTTCAGCGACTGGACGGAAAATTTCAGGTTCGCCCGGCAGAAAAACGGCAGTTCACTGGAAATATCCTGTTCGCGCGCCAAGGCGGACAGGAATGCCTCGTTCGTATTTAAATTCATGCGGTGGATTGATGAAGAAGGCGTCTGCTTTTTTGCCGGTTCCGCCGACGGCAAACTGACCCGGCTGCGTCCCGGACATAAAATCACCGGGCGGGAGGTCATAATACCTTTTACCCGGCAGGGATGCGTTTTACGCATATCCACGGACACTGAGGCGAAAATTTCTTTAAGCGACATTCTCACCTTTGTCGGGGGCCGGACTTTAGCGTTTGAATTCGGCGAAGCCAAAAATTTCAAAATTACCGTCGATGATACGGAAAATGTAAAAACCTGCAAGCTGGACAACCTCATCCTCAATGTTGACAACAGCAACGGGACTTCCTGCATTGAAGCCGGAGGTATGCCGCTGCTTTTTCTGGATGGTTTCGAAGGTGAAACCCGGCAATCGGCAGGTATCGGGAAAAAAGCCCAATGGCAAATCAGCGAAACCGGCAGTCATGACCGTAAGCTGATAAAATTGTCCGGCCGGGTAAAAAGCCGTTGGAACGGCGTTATCAGCGCCGCGAATGACAGTATTGATTATTCTTTTTCAAGCTCCGGTCCCGGCGGTATCGGAACGGTTATGGAGTTTCCTTCCGGCCGGGTCGGCTGTCCGCTGGAAATACTTCTTCCCAACGGAAAAACCGTAAAGTCACATAAAAACATACCGCTGCGGATCGGAGCAGATATAGAGCTGGGCCAACTTCCGTCCGGCACGCAGCTCGCAATCCGGCTTACCAATACCGAACAACTCCTGATAAAGGCCGGGGCAGCGTTTTCCCTGCGCTCCTTCCAGAGTTCCCTGTCTCCCTACAGCAGCGCATTTGATTCCAGCGATGAAGAAGATCTCGCCAAAATCAAGTCGAAGCGGGTCGTCCATACTTTTCCGTCCGGCGGCCTGATATTTTCCGGCAGACCGGGAGAAAAAATCAGCCTGAACCTCACTTATCGTCAAAGCTGCCGGACATGCCCGGCCGTAAAAATAAGCGATCCGGTTTACAGCGGAAAAATCAATATCTCTGAAGTCCCGGACGGGATCAGCGTAGAAAGTCCATGGTGGAGGATCATTCATTCCAACGCGGCGGGCGGGGGAATGGCCGCAATCGTTTTCCGGAACGTTTCCGGAAAAAACATTCTTTCGGCCCCGGAAAAAATCCATGTCCTTTCAGACGGGAAGGAATTCAGCAACATTCATGACCGGAAAGCGACTTTCCTGCAGGACGGGAAAAAACTCACAGTTAACGGCATGCTGACGTCAGCCGACGGCGGCGCCTGCGGAATATCCTACACTTTACATTATGAGTACCACGACGGTTATATAAAGAGGAAGACGGTTCTCCATGCGGAAAAACCGGTAAAAACCGAACGGATAGGAATATTGAAACTTGATTTTACGCCGGAACTGGACCATTGCGGCTACAAGCCTTTCGTTGCAGCGTTCCGCAAAGCGGTATTTCCCGGCCCGCCGATAGTTGAAAGCAGTAATTTCGGCTGCGGTTTTCTCTCCGTCTACCGGACCGGCGGCGAAGGTGTGGATTTTGTCCCCGGCAGTAATGTTTTGCAATGGGCAACTCAATTAAGCAATGACAATAACGCCCGGCGCTGGAGCATTGCCGGTAACGCCGCCGGCGGACCGTCAATAATCATCGAGCCTTACTGCAAACCGGGGAAACCCGTTAATTTCCAGGGAAGCGCCTCTTTCGATTACTATATCGGGCTGCCGAAACTGAACAGTACTTTCGTTCATAATTATTTCCCGGCCAATTTTCCCGTATGGTTCTATAAAGAAAAAAACTGGCCGAGCGCCGAAGCGATCCGCAAGCTGGCCGAATACGGCGTAACCCTTTCCCTGGACGGCAATTACGAATCAAACTGGGTAGGCCAGCAAGTACCGGAAAACGCTTCCGCGTCAAAGCAGGCCAAACTCAAAGCAATCGCCGACCGGATTGCGGAATGGCACCGGCAGATCGGAAGAGCACAC